>DRMV01000033.1 GCA_011322445.1 Chloroflexota bacterium
ATTCCACCGCCATAGGGGTTTTAGCACTACAAGCCGCGGGAAGTCCCCGCCGGAATTTTCTTACTTCGAGGTTGCCCATGAAGCTCATTCCCGAACAAACCGCATTCGTCTTCCCAGGCCAGGGGTCGCAGGCCGTTGGCATGGGAAAAGCCCTCGCCGAAGCCTTTCCCGTGGCAGCCGAGACCTTCGCCGAAGCCGATGACATCCTCGGCTTCCCTCTCAGCCGCATCGCGTGGGAAGGCCCGGCCGAGCGCCTGAACGACACCCGCTACACCCAGCCCGCCCTGGTGGTGCATTCCATCGCCGCGCTGCGCGTGCTACACCAACACCTGCCGGGCTTCCAGCCCGCCTTTATGGCAGGGCATTCCCTGGGCGAACTGAGCGCGCTGATTGCTGCCGGCAGCATGACCTTTGCCGAGGGCCTGCGCCTGACCCGCGCGCGCGGCGAAGCCATGCACGCCGCCGGGGGTGCTCAGGGGGGCATGGCCGCCGTGCTGGGATTAGACATTGCCACGCTGGAAACCATTTGCCAGGAAGCCAGCACCGCCGAAACGCGGGTGGAAATTGCCAACGACAACTGCCCCGGCCAGGTGGTGATCTCCGGCCACAAAGAGGCGCTGGCGCGGGCCATGCAGATGGCACAAGCAGCCGGCGCCCGCAGGGTCGTGCCGCTGGCCGTCAGCGTTGCCGCCCATTCCTACCTCATGGCCCCCGCCCAGGAAGCCTTCAACCGCGCCCTGGAAGCCACCATCATCCAGAAGCCTGCCGTGCCCGTGGTGGGGAACATCCATGCTCGCCCTTTAGAAACCGCCGACGACGTGCGCGCCGACCTGCACGCCCAACTGACCCATCGCGTGCGCTGGACGGAAAGCGTGCGTTTCATGCTTTCCCATGGCGTCAGCACTTTCGTCGAAATCGGCACCGGCAACGTGCTCACGGGGCTCATCAAGCGCATCGAACGCAAAACCACCCGGCTGACGTGCGGTCTTCCCGAAGAATGCGCCGCTTTCGAAGCCTGACACTGCCTTCGGCAACCCCCTCAAAGGCGACATCATGCCAATCGTCACCTGTTGCAGCATAGCAACAGTAGTATAATGAAAGTTGGTAAGTGAAGGTATCTACCGGCCCCCGTACTCGGGGAACGACGACCCACCCTTTTAGGAGGCTTTTCATGGCAAAACGGCCCTTTGTAACCGTAGATGGCAATGAAGCCACCACTTACGTCGCCTACCAGGCCAGCGAAGTGGTTGCCATCTACCCCATCACTCCGGCTTCGCCCATGGGCGAATTGGCCGACCTGTGGGCCGCTGAAAAACGCCCCAACATCTGGGGCAGCGTGCCGCAGGTCATTGAAATGCAAAGCGAAGGCGGCGCCTCCGGCGCAGTGCACGGCTCGTTGCAGGCCGGCGCGCTGACCACTACCTTTACGGCTTCCCAGGGCTTGCTGCTGATGCTGCCCAACATGTATAAAATTGCGGGCGAACTCACGGCAACCGTGTTTCACATCGCGGCCCGCTCCGTAGCCGCTCAGGCGCTTTCCATCTTCGGCGAACACAGCGACGTCATGGCCGCACGCGCGACTGGCTTTGGGATGCTCTTCTCGGCCAACCCGCAGGAAGCCCAGGACCTGGCGCTCATTGCCCACGCGGCCACGCTGGAAGCCCGCGTGCCTTTCTTGCACGTGATGGATGGCTTCCGCACTTCCCACGAAATTCGCAAAATCGAGCGCTTGCTGCCCGAAGACATCCGCGCGATGATCGACGACGAACTGGTGCGCGCCCATCGCGACCGCGCCCTCAACCCCGAAAAGCCCTTCATCCGCGGCACCGCCCAAAACCCCGATGTCTTCTTCCAGGCGCGCGAAACCGTCAACCCCTATTACCTGGCCACGCCCGAAATCGTCCAGAAAGCCATGGACAAATTCGAGCGCATCGTGGGGCGGCGGTACGAACTATTCCAATACGTGGGCGCCCCCGACGCCGAGCGCGTCATCGTGCTGATGGGTTCCGGGGCCGACACCGCGCACGAAGCGGTCGAATACCTCACCCAAAAGATGGGCGAGAAAGTCGGCGTGCTCAAGGTACGCCTCTATCGCCCCTTCTCGGTGGAACACTTCCTCAAAGCATTGCCCAAGACCGTCAAGGTCATTGCTGCCCTCGACCGCACCAAGGAACCCGGCAGCGCGGGCGAGCCGCTTTACCTCGACCTGGTCAACGCCATCGACGAAGCCTACGCGCAGGGCGAAGCCCCCTTCGAAACCCGCCCACGAGTCATCGGCGGCCGCTACGGGCTTTCCTCGAAGGAATTCACGCCCGCGATGGTCAAAGGCATCTTCGACGAGATGACCAAGCCCAACCCGAAGAACCACTTCACCGTGGGCATCTACGACGACCTCACCCACACCAGCATCGACTACGACCCCAACTTCTCTACGGAAGACCCGCGCACCACGCGCGCCGTGTTCTTCGGCCTGGGTTCCGACGGCACCGTCGGCGCCAACAAGAACAGCATCAAAATCATCGGCACCGAAACCGACAACTGGGCACAGGGCTACTTCGTTTACGACTCGCGCAAATCGGGTTCGATGACCACCTCGCACCTGCGCTTCGGCCCCGACCCCATCCGCTCCACCTACCTCATCAGCAAGGCCAACTTCGTGGCCTGCCACCAGTTCTCCTTCCTTGAGCGGGTGAACATGCTCAAAGTGGCCGAAGAGGGCGCAACCTTCTTGCTCAACAGCCCCTACGGCCCCGACGAAGTGTGGGATAAACTCCCCCGCACCGTGCAGCAGCAAATCATCGATAAGAAACTGCGCTTCTTCGTCATCGACGGCTACAAAGTCGCCAAAGAAACCGGCATGGGCGGCCGCATCAACACGATTTTGCAGACCGCCTTCTTCGCCATCAGCGGCGTGCTACCGCGCGACGAGGCCATTGCCAAAATCAAAGAGGCTATCAAGAAAACCTACGGCCGCAAGGGCGAAGACATCGTCCAAAAGAACTTTGCCGCAGTGGATGCCGCGTTAGAGCACCTGCACGAAGTGAAGGTCCCTGACAAGGTGACTTCCACCTTCGATATGCGTCCGCCGGTACCCCCTGAAGCGCCGGAATTCGTGCAGAAAGTTACGGCGAAAATGATTGCCGGCGAAGGCGATGAAATTCCGACCAGCATGTTGCCGGCCGACGGCACCTACCCCAGCGGCACCACCCAATGGGAAAAACGCAACATCGCCCTGGAAATTCCGGTTTGGGAAACCGACCTGTGTATTCAGTGCGGCAAATGCGTGATGGCCTGCCCGCACGCGGTGATTCGCGCCAAAGTGGTGGATCCCGAACTGCTCAAGGATGCACCACCGACCCTCAAGCACATGCCGGCCAAATGGCGCCAGTTCAAGGGCATGGAATACATCATCCAGGTCGCCCCCGAAGACTGCACCGGCTGCGGCCTGTGCGTGGAAGCCTGCCCCGCGGTGGACAAGAAAGACCCCAACCGCAAAGCGCTCAACATGGCGCCTCAGCCGCCGCTGCGCGAGCAGGAAGCCGAAAACTGGGACTTCTTCCTCAACCTGCCCGACCCGCCGCGCAAGGAACTCAAATTCAACGTCGTCAAAGACGTTCAACTGCTTGCTCCGATGTTCGAGTTCTCTGGCGCGTGCGCGGGCTGCGGTGAAACGCCGTACCTCTCGCTGCTCACCCGCCTCTTCGGCGACCGCGCCGTCATCGCCAACGCCACCGGCTGCTCCTCCATCTATGGCGGCAACCTGCCCACCACGCCGTGGTCCTACGGCAAAGATGGGCGCGGCCCCGCCTGGTCCAACTCCCTCTTCGAAGACAACGCCGAATTCGGCCTGGGGATGCGCGTGGCGATCGACAAACAGCGCGAATACGCGCTGGAACTGGTCGAGATGATGGCTTCCCAAATCGGTGAAGACCTGGCGAAAGCCATTCTGGAAGCCGACCAGAGCACCGAAGAAGGCATCCACGCCCAGCGCGAGCGCGTGATTGAACTGAAGAAACGCCTCGAGAAGATGGAACAGACCCCCAAAGTCAAAGACCTCTACCACGTGGCCGACGCGCTGGTCAAGCGCAGCGTGTGGATTGTCGGCGGCGATGGTTGGGCCTACGACATTGGCTACGGCGGTCTCGACCATGTGTTGGCTTCCGGGCGCAATGTCAACATCCTCGTGCTCGATACCGAGGTGTACTCCAACACCGGCGGGCAAATGTCGAAAGCCACCCCGCGGGCTGCGGTGGCGAAGTTTGCCGCTGCCGGTAAGCCGCTGCCCAAGAAAGACCTGGTGATGATGGCGATGACCTACGGCAACGTCTATGTTGCTCGCGTAGCCATGGGCGCCAACGATGCCCACACCACCAAAGCCTTCCTGGAAGCCGAATCTTACGACGGGCCTTCGCTGATCGTGGCCTACTCCCACTGCATCGCCCACGGCTACGACCTGCGCTATGGCTTCGACCAGCAAAAGAAAGCCGTGGATTCCGGCTACTGGCCGCTCGTGCGCTTCGACCCGCGCCGCATCAAGCAGGGCAAGAACCCGCTGCAACTCGATTCTCGCCCGCCGAAGATTCCGTTGCACGAATACGTCTACAACGAAAACCGCTACACCATGCTGGCCCGCAGCCAGCCCGACCGTGCAGAGGAACTCCTCGCCAAAGCGCAGGAAGACGTCAACATGCGCTGGCAAATGTACAAGATGTGGGCGCAGATGAAGTTCGACGTGGACGAAGACGACGGCGGGAAGAAATGACCGCCCACCAGGCAAAAAAAGCGCCGCCCTTGGGGGCGGCGCTTTTTTTGTGCAAGGGAACCGTTTGATAACCTCTGCTTCGGATTTGTTATTCGTGCACCCACACTCGCGTGCCGTTGCCGCTGCTTTCGAAATCCCACGGTGCATAAGTCGGCGTGCTCCACCGAAAAACCCACAACGCATCGGCATTCCGCATGTTGATGCACCCGTGGCTCATCGGCATACCGAAATTGTCGTGCCAGTAAGTGCCATGAAACGCCACGCCCGTCTTCACGAAAAAACTCACCCAAGGCACGCCGGGCAACTCGTAGGCTTCCAGCGATGAAGTCAGGTCGCCGTTACCCATGTGCCGGGCAGGAAACTTGTTGAAAATGCGGAAACGCCCCGATGGTGTGCGCGTGGGAATGCCATTATCGGTCGGCTTATCGCTGGGAATGCCCGAAGAAATCTGCATGCGCCGCACTTCCTGGCCAGCCTCATAGGCAATTGTCTCCTGGGTGCCGAGGTCTACTTCCAGCAATTTCTCGCCAGGGGGCACGTCGGGCGAGAGCGGCGCCACCTCTTCGGGCGGAATCAGCCGCAAATGGGGGGCATAAACCTCATACGGCACTTTCAACAGGTCATCGGTGATTTCGTACAACGGCTCACCGTGCTCGCCCAATTTGACCCCCGTCACCCAATGCGTCGAGCCATAATACAAGCGGTAAAGCGGCCGACGGCTGCCATCGGGAAGCCGTTGCCAGCTCTGTGTAAAGGGCACCGTCACCTCTGCCACACGCCCTCCCGGCGGAATTGCTACCGCCACCGGGTTGAGGCGCACAGCCACCCGCTGGGTGTAAGCCGTGTGCAGGAAACCACCAGGCACGCGATACCAACGAGGGTTGCGCGGCGGGCCGTGCGGGGAAACCACCTCCGCCAGCACCCGCACCAGCGTATCGCGAGGGTAAGTGAGCACACGCGGACTACGCAGGTCGGCTTCCCGATGCAAAGGGACGTCAGGAATGGTAATGCGCGCCAGGCCAATGAAAGGCCATGCCCCCTGGGGCATGCGCGCCAACGGACGCCACGCCAGCCCCCCCAGCCCCAGCAAAGCCAGTTTCAATACATCCCGGCGGCTGAGCGCAGCAGGTTTCATGGCGTCAACGGAAGGTCCACGATGAACGTGGTGCCCTCACCGGGCTTGCTATGCACGCGAATATGGCCGTGGTGGGCTTCCACAATGCGTTTGCAAATGTAAAGCCCCAACCCCGAACCGGTGGCTCGCTGGGCGCTGCCCGGCACCCGATAAAACTTCTCGAACAGGTGCTTGAGGTGCTCCGGTGCAATCCCCACACCGGTGTCGCTCACGGTCACGACAAGGTGCCCGTTTTCCCGATAGGCCGCCACGCGAATTTTCCCGCCTGGCCGGTTGTATTTGATGGCATTGCTGACCAGGTTGATCAACACCTGCTTGATTTTGCCCCGGTCGGCTTCCAGCGGCGGCAAATCGTGGGGGATGGCCGTTTCCACCGTCAAGCCGGCTGCCTCGATTTCGGCTGCAAAGAGTTGCAGCACTTCGTCCACCAAAGGGGCCACGGCAAAGCGTTCACGATGGAAGCGCGCGCGCCCCGACTCTAACGCTGCAAGGTCGAGGAAAGTGGTCGTGAGTTCATTGAGATAGCGGGCTTCCCGCTCGATGGCATCAATGGCCTGCCGGCGCTGCGCTTCCGAAATCTGGGGAAAGCGCAGCAGTTGGGTTGCCGCCAAAATAGCCCCCAACGGCGTGCGCACTTCGTGCACCAGTTCGGCGATCAAATCAGCCTGCAAGAAAAGGCGGGCGTTCTGAATAGCCACTGCCGCCTGCGCGCCCAACACCGTCAGGATCTCTTCATCGGCATCCGAAAAAGCGCCGCTGCGCTTGTTGACCGCTTCCAGCACGCCAATGGGCTCGCCATTGGCAATCAACGGCACGGCAATCAGGCTTTCGGTCGCGATATGCGTCAGTTTGTCGAGGTGTCCGTAATGGTCGGGGTCGGTATGGGCATGCTGGCGCCGCACAGGGCGACGGCGACGGAGCGCCAGGCCAGCCAGGCTGCCTTCCAGCGGCACTTGCATCGTTTCCTGCAACGCCCCAGAAAGGTTGGTCGCCGTTTGGAAATGCAAAATCTTACGCTGAGGGTCATACAGCAAAATCGAAGCAGCCTCAGCATCGCTAAGTTCCGCGGCAGCCGTCACAATGCGATGCAAAAGCGATTCCAGATCCAGCGTGGCTGCCAGATCGCGGGCAATATCCAGCAAACGGCGATAGGCCTCTAACGGCAATTGCGGCACAGAAGGCGTCATCATGGGGAAAGCACCTGTTCAGCAATAGCGGGCAGAATATCGGCCACATCCCCCTGAAGCACCACATCGGCGCGAGCATCCATGTAAGTGGGCGTTTGGTTGATGATAATCACCGCGGCGCCATGATTGGCAGCCTCCACCGGCAAACGCGCCACCGGCATCACGGCCAGCGACGAACCCGCGATGAGCATCAAATCGCTCTCATGGGCCAAAGCCTGCGCCGCTTCCCACGCCCGCCAGGGCAGTTGTTCACCAAACAACACGACGTCGGGCTTGAGCACAGCGCCGCAATGCGGGCAGTGGGGCACTTCGCCGCTCTCTAAAAAAGCCGGCAGGAACTCGGCGCTGGTGTATGTGCGGTAGCACTGGGTGCAGGTCGCCGTCTCGAGGGAACCATGCACTTCCACCACCCGTTTCGAACCAGCCTTTTGATGCAGGCCATCGATGTTTTGTGTCACAACCCCCGAAAAATGCCCGGCCTGCTCCAACGCGGCCACGGCTTGATGCGCTGCATTCGGCTCGGCCTGCAAAATCGTTTCCAGCAACGGACGCACCCAGGCAAAAAAACGGTCTGGGTGATGGCGAAACGCCTGCAACGAAGCCACTTCTAACGGGTCGTGCTGCGCCCACAGGCCGCTGGAAGGCGAGCGGAAATCGGGAATGCCCGAGGGGGTCGAAATGCCAGCCCCCGTGAGCACCACGCCGCGGCGCGCCCGACGAATGAGCGCCGCCGCCTGGGCAATGCGAAATTCGGTTTCAGAAGTCAAGGGCATAACAAAGTCAGCATCAACGGGATTTTTCGATTTGGGTGCGGACCACTTTGCCCATCTGGGCCGCCAGCATACCGTGGGGCTGCATCAGCACCATCGGCTTGTTGCTCATCTGGGCCCGGTAGGCAACTTCCGGCATCGGTGGGATTACCGTAGCAACCGGCACCCCCAGCCGGTTCTGGATGTCCATCCAGGCCATTTGAATATCCGCCCGGACACGATTGACCAACACCGCAGCAATCTTGCCCTGGCCAATGCCGTGCATAAGTAAGTAATCGATCAGGGTTTTCCCCATCTGCACCGTCTGCGGGAAACCATCGACCACGACGAGAATTTCATCGCACAAAGGTAAAACCTTCGGCGTGGCAGGCTGCAACGAAGGGCCTAAATCCAGCACACTAAAACGCCCCGCCTGCCGCACGTAGCGCGCCACCGTTTCCAGCGCGCTCAAATTGGTGCTGCGAGCCACCTCAGCCGGGTCGAAGGAAGCGAAAAGCAAACGCACCCCCGCAAGATAACTCACCAGCATCTCTTCCACGGCCTGCGGTGTAATCTGCTGTGCAGGCTGGGCCAACAGCGTTCCCAAGCCGTTCAATGCCGGGTGTCCCAGTTCTAACCCCATCGTCCCCTGCCCCGGCCGCAGTTCGGCGATCACCACATCTTCTTTGCTTTCCTGATACAACATAATGCCCAGGGTCAGGGCAATGGTCGAAGTGCCAACCCCGCCTTTGGCCCCCAACACCCCCACCGTCCACCGCGGCTGCGAAGGCCCTGCCGGCGCCGCGGGCAAATTGCCAGTCGTGTGCGTGCCGTGGAGCAACTTCTTGACCCGAGCCAACAATTCGGCAGGATGGGCCGGCTTGGTGAGGTAGTCATCCGCACCGGCATCGAAGCCCGTGAGTTTGTCTTCCACCTGGCTTTTGGCCGTGAACATCAAAATCGGGATGTTTGCCGTTGCCGGGTCTCCCCGCAGGCGGCGGGTAACCTCAAAACCATCCATCTCCGGCATCATGACGTCCAGCAAAATCAGCGCCGGCTTTTCGGCCTTCGCCATCGTCAGCGCCTTCGGGCCGCTATTCGCCACCACAATGCGGTAACCCTGCCGCTGGAGCATCAGCCCCACCAACTTGAGGGTATCCAGGTCGTCATCGACAATCAAGATCTTTTCGTTCGCCATGACCGTTGCTCCTCGTCCTGGGGGGAAACACCGGCTTTGCCATCTGCCGGTCGCCGTGGAATGCCACCCCTTCATTTTACCCTAAAACGCGCCGAAACGGGGAAGGCGCGAGCCGCTTCGCCAGCAGGGTGGTGGTAGAATTTCTCCATCTTCTCTTCCGGGAGGCACTTGCATGAACCCCCTGAAACAACTGCAAACCTTTGGCCAAAGCATCTGGCTGGATTTCATCCGCCGCGGCATGTTGCACGACGGCACGCTGGAAGCCTTCATCACACGCGACGGCATCTCGGGGATGACCTCCAACCCTTCCATTTTCGAACAAGCCATCGCCCAAAGCGACGATTACACCGAGGCGATTGCAGCACTGGTACGCGCGGGCTACAATGCCGACGCCATCTACCAAACGCTCACCGTGGAAGACGTCCAGCGGGCAGCCGATATTTTCGGCAGCGTGTATCAAGAAACACAGCGTCGCGATGGCTACGTCAGCCTGGAAGTCGATCCCCGGTTGGCCTACGACACCCCCGGCACGGTGGAAGACGCCCGGCGCCTTTGGGCGGCGTTAGACCGCCCCAATGTGATGATCAAAGTCCCCGCCACGCGCGAGGGACTGCCCGCCATTCGGACACTGCTCACCGAAGGCGTGAATGTCAACGTCACCCTGCTGTTCAGCGTCACGCGCTATCGTGCCGTAGCCGAAGCCTACCTGGAAGCCCTGGAAGCCCGCCAGGCCCAGGGTTTGCCGTTAGACGGCATCGCGTCGGTAGCCAGTTTCTTTGTGAGCCGCATTGACACCTTGCTGGACGCCTTGCTCGACCAGCATCCCTGCGCCGACGCCCGCGCGCTGAAAGGCCGCATCGCCGTCGCCAGTGCCAAAGCCGCCTATGCCGTGTATCAAGAAATCTTCCACAGCGAGCGGTTCCGGGCGCTGGAAGCCCACGGTGCACGCCCCCAACGCCTGCTGTGGGCCAGCACCAGCACCAAAAACCCGGCTTACAGCGACGTGAAATACATCGAGGCCCTCATTGGCCCGGAAACCGTTTCCACCGTTCCGCTGAAAACCTTAGACGCCTACCGTGACCACGGCCGTCCGGCCGAGCGCCTCACCCAGGGCATTCCTGAGGCCCAGGCCACGTTAGCCCAACTGGCTGAACTGCAAATTGACCTGGAAGCCGCCATGCAGCAATTGGAAGAGGAAGGTGTGCAAAAATTCATCAAGGCTTTTGAAAGCCTGATGCACACCCTGCAGGAAGCCGCCGTGCGTGCCTAAAGCCGCCTTCCCGACGCAAAAACCGCAGGCCGGGAACATGAACCGGCCTGCGGTTCTTCGTCGCTTCTTCATTGGAGCGAGGGGGCAGGAGACTGCTTCCGCAGGCTTCCACATCGCTCGGCCTGCCTCGCAGTGACACACCCTCAAGGGAAGTTCATAACCTGCGTTTCGGATAACGGGTTGAGCGGAGATCGCGAAGCCATCGTCGTCAAAACAGGGCCACAGAGATGATCCGAAACGCAGGCTTCAATCGGCTCTCAATGCTCCGTAGCGGTACCCTGTCCGGCAGAAGGGGGCGGCTTGGGTTCGGCCCGCGTGTTCGGTGCATCGGGGGGAATGAACAAGGTTGCCCCACAATACGGGCACTTGACAATCCCTTTGCCCACGAATTCCCGCGTGCCGCCGCAGTTAGGGCACACGTTGCTCACCATTTTCGCCGCGTCGCTGGCGTAAAAGGTCATGCTTTCCCAGTCGATGTAGCCCGTGAACAACCCCAGACTAACCAAATCGTAAATGGCCTGGGTGATCTGCTGGCGGGTCATCTTCATTTCCACCATCACCTGGCCCAGCGAAACCTGCCCGTGGCTTTGAATCATGCCCAACAGGCGCTGCAACTTGTCGGCTTCGGCTTGCTCCTTTGCCTCGGCCTTGCCTTTCACCAACAAATAGACCCCGATCGCCCCCAGCACCATCGCCGGAAGCGCGCCAAACAAAATAAAGCCCAACACAGCCCCAGGCACAGTGAGTTTGTGCACCGCCAGGCCGCTGGCCATGAAGCCGCCCGAAACGACCAGGGCAGCCACGGCCAGGCCCAGGGCAATCCATCCGCTGGTTTTACCGACGTTCATAGAGCGTCCTCCTTGATTGATCGCCTCGTTAAAGTTTCCAATGACGTAGTTCCAGCGACTTCTGCAAAAGGCGGTTTAGCCGAAACCGCTGGAGCCGCCGCCACCGCCGCCACCGCCGCCGCCACCGCCGCTGAACCCACCACCGCTGCCGCTGCTGCTGGGGTGGCTGACGAAAGTAGCCGAGGCCTCATTCAGCGTCGAGAGCAGGCTATCGGCAATGTTGGAAAAGGAATTGAAGGCGCCCGATGCCATACTATCCAACGAAGGTGCACCCTGCCCCGGCGATGCCATGTGGCCGCCCACGGCAGCGCCGCCTCGAGACATGCCGCCGCCATAAGGGTAGAGGGTGTACCATCCGGGCGCAGGCATATCGGGCACCCGTGCAAACTTGCGCACCCAGAGTTTGGAAATGCCAAATGCCGTTGCGTATGGCAGGTAACGATCGAACAGATCTTTGGCTCGTTCCAGCGAAGTATGACGCTCGAGTTCCTGCAAATAGCGTTTGAACGCGCGCCACTTGGCGGCTTCCAGCGCGCCCTGGCGGGTCTTTCGTGGCATTGCCCGGGCAAGCACCAGCCACACAAGCGTCACCACAATGCCCAGGAAGATGGCCGCGCCTCCCGCTGCATGCGCTCCCATCCACTGTGCAGGGAAGTACAGGGCTGAAATCACCCCGCCCAGCAACACTGCCCATGCCATGTATTTCGTGCGCACCTTCTCAGGATCTGAAGGGAACAAGCGAGCACTGACCACCGCCTGGTAGAGTTTGCGCTTAATGTCGGGAATGGAGGTGTAAAATGCGTTTTTCAGGCTTTCCAGCGAACGCTTTTCACCCGGCACCACAACGCCGCCAAAAATCGCCACCATCAACGCCGTCTCAAACGGCAACAAATCGGGCGGCATTTTCTCGGCCACAAAATACGTTTCCTCATGCGTGCCCAGGAAAGCCTTCTTGCGCACCGTTTCAATTTTCAGCACCCCGCGCCGCGCCAGATCGAGCAGCGTAGCCAAAATATCGTCCATATCGGCGCGCTCATCCACCAGCGTGCCTACCATGCCAGGCGGCAACTTACTGGGGGGTTCCGTCACCAACGTCGGCACCACACCCACCGCGGGGTCGCGCCCCCGCTGATACCACAACAGGAAACCACCGCCCAGCGCAGCGGCCATCACCAGGAAGAGAAACAGCCACCACCCCAGGTCGATCCACGGCTGCAGTTTCATCCGCGTTTCCCAGGGCGGGGGAGAAGCCGAGACAAACCCGTGCGGCCATTGCACACGAATTTCCCACTCCGTGCCACCGGGGAAAGGCCCACCCTGAAACTGCACTGTGCTTGCATCCAGCAGTTGTGCGTTTCCATCCTTCTCTCCGTCGAGATACGTCGCGGTCAGAATCTGGCTGCTGTTAAACTCTCCTGGCAGGTGCACCACCACCCGGGCACTCTCAATGGGGTAAGACCGATCGCTTTCGATGAACTTCCAGAAGAACTGGTCGCCTTTGTCGTCAATCCACAACGCCCCCTTCAACACGTAAGTCAGCGTAAATGTCCGCGTCGTATCGGTGATTTCCGGAAAATACCACACGATTTTGCGCGCATTGTCCGTAGCCTTGAGCGTGAACGTATAAGGCTGCCCGCTGTCGTCATGGAGATAGCGCGTTCCCCCTTCCGAAACGCCCCAATCGGTAATGTCTTCCACTCGATTGAGAGGGATTTCGCGGAAAGCGTAATGAAAAGGGCCGCCCATAAAGTCGACCTGCCAGGTTTCCACAATCCGCACATCACCATTTGGCAAAATCGTGATCTCGGCATCTCTGCGCAGGACGTCAACGCTTTTAGCATGAGAAGCCGCCTGGGCCGTTCCCATGCTGCCCCCCACCACCGCAAGCAGGGCTGCCAATAAAAGGACCCACAGCACCCTACGGACAGGCACACGCATACGCCACTCCTTTCAAGTGAACCTTGCACACCCCCGCGGGTATTTCAACCACACTCTCATCATATCATAAAACACCTCAGCCTTGCAAAAGAGCCGCCCGGCCATCGCAAAACATCCGTGGGACCGAGGCCAGAACGCGCCGCCGCTTTTTGAAAGTAACTGCATTAGCGGCCTGCACAGCATCATAGCAGGCATCATAAAAAGTGCGTAACTCTCAATAATAACAAAGGTATATGCGGTATAATTTTTTCATGGTTACATCGACTTCTCTTAAATCCATTTGCGTTTATTGCGGCTCATCGGATGATGTGCCAGCAATGTATTATCAGGCTGCCCACGAGATTGGGCAGGCCATTGCAGCCCGCGGTTACACCGTCATCTATGGCGGCGGCTCCACCGGCCTGATGGGCGCCGTAGCCGATGCCGCGCTGGAAGCCGGCGGCGACGTCATTGGCGTCATTCCCGAACACTTTTACACCCCCCAACTGGCCCACGACCACCTGACCCGGTTGGAAATCGTTGCCGACATGCACACTCGCAAAGCCCGCATGGCCGAACTCGCCGATGCGTTCATTGCACTCCCTGGCGGTTATGGCACACTGGAAGAAATGTTCGAAGCCCTGACATGGGCCCAAATTGGCCTTCACACCAAACCCATTGGGCTGTTCAACTTCCAAGGCTATTACAACCACCTGCTGGCCTTCATCCGCCACGCCCGCGAAGAGGGCTTCATCTTCGACGAGCACGAAGCCCTTTTCGTTCACGCCGCGGCTGCAGAGCCGTTGCTGGATGCCCTGGAAGACTACCGCCACCCTGGCGGGGTGGAACGATGGTTACGCGAAGCGCCTTAAAAGCCGCTGCTCTTGCGGTGAAGGTGGGGTCGCCCCAGTTCACCCCCGGTGAAGCGCTCTTATGGGCGGGCGTACCGAAGGCCCCCCACGCCGCAATGTGACTTGGCGGCTTTCCTGCTTCATGATACTCAGCCGGCCCCCAGGTTCCCCCGCCTGCCACCCCGGGAACGCCTTCCCCTGCTCCCCAACTTCAACACCTACATCATGAACCGGCGTCGTCACCCGCGGCGGTGGGACGACTCGCTGGAAACCGTTGACCTCAAACACAATGGGCACGAATTCCTTCCCCCCAACATGAAACCCTATATCCCTTTCAAGCGTCTAATTTAACACGAGGTTCCTTCATGGCCAAGAAAATCATCGCATCCGTCAAAGGCACTCGCGACTTCTACCCCGAAAAGATGGCCGTGCGCACCTGGCTCTACCGCCAAATGCGCGCCGCCTCCGAAGCCTTCGGCTATCAGGAATACGACGGTCCGTTTCTGGAACCCATTGCCCTTTACGCGGCCAAATCGGGCGAAGAACTGGTCAAAGAACAAGCCTTCGTCTTCCCCGACCGTGGCGGCGACCTGATCACCTTGCGCCCGGAACTCACCCCCACTCTCGCCCGCATGGTCGCCCAAAAGCAAGGGCAACTGGTCTTCCCCCTGCGGTGGTGGTCGTTTGGCCCCTTCTGGCGCTACGAACGCCCGCAAAAAGGTCGCGCCCGCGAATTCTTCCAGTGGAACATTGACATGATCGGCGTCAACAGCCCCGAAGCCGACGCCGAACTGGCCGCTGTGGGCGCAGAATTCTTCCGGCGGGTGGGCCTCAGCCCCAACGAAGTGCAAATTCTGGTCAACAACCGCCGCCTGATGGATTCCCGCCTGGACGCGCTTGGCATTCCCACCGCACAGCGCAAGGCCGTCTTCCGCCTGATTGACCGTCGCGAAAAAATGAACGCCACAGCGTGGGAAGCCTACGCCACCGAAATCGGCCTGAGCGAAGCGCAACAGCAGGGCCTGAAAGACCTGCTGGCCGACGACCGCCTGTGGGAACAATCGGAGGAACTGGTGCGCTTCTTCGCCGCGGCCGAAGCCTTGGGCGCGCGGGAATATCTGCGCTACGCCCCCTACATCATCCGCGGGCTGGATTACTACACCGGCACCGTGTTCGAAGCCCGCGACCGCGACGGCGAATTCCGCGCCATTCTCGGCGGCGGGCGCTACGACAACCTGGTGGGCGATGTGGGCGGCAACCCGCTGCCCGGCGTGGGCTTTGCCATGGGCGATATGGTGGTCACCTTAGTGCTGGAAAAATACGGCCGCCTGCCCGAACTTGTCACCCAGCCCGCGCCCATTCTGGTCACCGTCTTCGACGCTGACCACCTGCTGGAAGCCTACCGGTTGGCCGCCGAAGTGCGTGCTGCGGGCTTCAACGTAGTGACCTACCCCGAACCGGCCAAACTGGGCAAGCAATTCAAATATGCCGACCGCATCGGGGCAAAGGTGGCCCTGGTGCTGGGCCCCGACGAACTCGCCGCGGGCAAAGTGGCCCTCAAGAACCTCGCCACGCGCGAACAACTCCTCATCGACCGCACGACCTTAGACACACAATTACGCCAATATCTCAACCTCTAAATTTTCAAACGCCGCTGTTTACGTCCTGCAAGGCTATCTCCTTCCACATGGCTACTGAGTTTCTGTTCAAGCAAGCCGCCAGGTTATGCAAAGTCCGCTGGGTTGTCTTGCTCTTTGCCACCCTGCTTGCCCTGCTTAGCGTCTCATTGGGGGCTTCGCTTCACCTCTTTCACATTTACCTGCGCCTCATCGCGCTCACAGCAGTCACCAACCTCATCTCCACCATCGCCTACGAACACTATCAGGCCCACGCGCGGGAATATACGTCCCGACAAACCACCGCGCTGCAATGGTGGACTTACTTCCAAACCCTGGCCGACCTGCTGCTCCTCACCGCAGGCATTCATTACACCGGCGGCATCCACAGCCCCGGCATCTACCTGCTTCTCATTTACATCGCTGGCATGGCCATTACCTACGGCGCCATCCTCCCCGTCGCCATCTTTACCGGTATCAGCATGGCGCTGTTCACTGGCCTCTTCGTCGCCTACAAACATCAATGGCTGACACCCGTCGCTATTTTCTCTCCCCCAGCCGACAACCTGCCCCCTCCTGCCAGTTTTACCATCACGATTATCGCTGTCAACGGGCTTCTGCTGGCAATGGCAGGCATTACCCTGGCACAATCCAGCCGCTTGCGCAAATTGTGGGAAGACTCGGAAGCCCAGCGCGCCTTTTTTTCCTCACTGCACCAACTTAGCCGCCACGGCTTGCAATACCACGACCTTCACCAGACCGTAAGTTTTCTCTCACAGCGCCTTCAAACGCTGTTGGAGGCCGATGAAGTTTTCACCATTTTGTGGGAAGAGCGCGGGGGGCATCTTTCACCGCTGGCAACCTACAACATCCACAACGACCTGAAGCACCGCTCTCTTTCACCCCAAGAAAGCGAGGCTTTCCACGAGAACTGCAACATGCTCTTCCAACATCTGGAAGGGCTGCATCCCTTCTGGGTTCACCTCCACAAAGGCCCCCACCCACCGCTTCCGCCCGCCCTGCACCAGCGGCTTCAACAATACCAAAGCCTGCTCCTCTTCCCCATCCACACCCCAGGAAGGCAAACCCTCATTGGGGTGGTTACCCTGGGCTTCCGTCGCACGCCGCGCGACCTGCAGGAATACACCCAACGCGCCCAGCGGGCGCTGGAAGTGGTCGCTCCCCTCTTTGCCCGCACCGTAACCCTCCACCAAACTTCGGCCCATCTGGCGCTGTTACAGGAATTAGCCAACGACGTCACCGGCCTGACACAGAACCTCAACCTGCACCACCTGGCGCCTGCGATCACCGAAAACGCAGCACGCTTGCTCAACGCCACCACGGCCATTTTCATTCCCTATGCCAATGCCCCCCTCGCCCAATACCTAAAAACCTGGCACACGGCAGGGCTTGACCCCTTCCTGGCGCAGGAATGCTACAAACATCAAAACATTTGCCAGCGCCTGCTACGGGACGAGACCTTCCTGCAACTGGCCTTGCCCGAAGATTGCGCGCTTCTTCCGTCCACCTTGCAAGAAGCCTGCAAGGCGCACCATTTCCATGTGCTGGCTTTCTTCACCATCCCTTCCCCGCGAGCGCCGCTCGGCCTGCTCATTTTGCTCTGGCAAGACAAACGCCTGCTGCTCACGCCCCACGAAATCGCCGTGGGGAAACTCTTCGCCGCGCGCGCGGGCGCAGCCCTTTACAACGCTTATCTTTACCACTTGCTCCGCCGAGAAGCCCGTACCGACGCCCTCACCGGCCTCCCTAACCGCCGCGCCGTTGACGAAGCCCTGGAACAGGAATGGAAACGCGCCCAACGCTATCGTCACCCATTTTCCATCGTCATGCTCGACCTCAACCATTTCAAGCGCATCAACGACCAGTTCGGCCATCAAAAAGGCGATGTGGCCCTTCAACACGCCGCAGCCCTTTTGAAACAAAACCTCCGGGAAACCGACTTCGTCGGGCGCTACGGCGGCGATGAATTCCTCATCATCCTCCCCGAAAGCACGCGGGAAGACGCCCGCATCGTCATGCACAAAGTCACCGAAGCCGCGGCCCACACTTCCTGGGACTTCCTGGCCCCCGATTTCCGTCTGACCCTCTCTTACGGCATTGCCACTTACCCCGACGATGGCACCGATGTGTACACCCTGGTAGACATCGCCGACAGAAGGCTATACGAAAACAAGCCTGCCGAATGAGAGGATATGCTATACTTTTTCCCAAAGCCGTCCGGCCTTCCCAAGCCCTGACGCCTTCCCCCCGCATTCTCCCCGGCGGCTATTCCATCCTGTCTTCTAAGGAGACGGAGCCATGTCCCTCTATGACCCCAAAGCCGTTGAAGAAATCCGCGAGCACAAGCAGGCATGGGAAAACACCACCCTCAAACGCTCGCTGGAGCGCTTCCCTGAACGCCAAGAGGAATTCGTCACCGCCTCATCCGAACCCGTGGAACGCCTCTACACCCCCGACGACGTGGCCGATATGGACTACGCCCGCGACCTGGGCATGCCCGGCGAATACCCCTACACTCGCGGCATCCACGCCACCATGTACCGCGGGCGGGTGTGGACGATGCGCATGTTCGCCGGCTTCGGCACCGCCGAAGAGACCAACCAGCGCTTCAAATATCTGCTCGAGCAGGGGCAAACTGGCCTCTCGGTGGCCTTCGACCTGCCCACGCTGATGGGCTACGACACCGACGCGCCCGAGGCCCTGGGCGAATTTGGCAAATGCGGCGTCGCCATTTCCTCCCTGGCCGATATGGAGCGGCTGTTCGAGGGCATTCCGATGGGCAAGGTTTCCACCAGTATGACCATCAACGCCCCGGCAGCCATCATCTGGGCCATGTACATCGCCGCCGCCGAAAAGCAGGGCTTCCGGCAAGAAGAACTGCGCGGCACCATCCAGAACGACATCCTCAAAGAATACATCGCCCAGAAGGAATACATCTTCCCGCCCGAACCCTCCATGCGGCTGGTAACCGACACCATCGAATACGGCTCGAAACACCTGCCGCTGTGGAACACCATCAGCATCAGCGGCTACCACATTCGCGAAGCCGGCTCAACCGCCGCCCAGGAACTCGCCTTCACCCTCTCGGACGGGCTGGAATACGTGCGCTGGGCATTAGCACGCGGGCTGAAGATCGACGAATTTGCGCCGCGGCTGTCGTTCTTCTTCAACTCCCACAACGACTTCTTCGAGGAAATCGGCAAATTCCGCGCTGCCCGCCGCATCTGGGCACGCGAAATGAAGGAAACCTTCGGCGCCAAGAACCCGCGCTCGTGGCTGCTGCGCTTCCACACCCAAACCGCGGGCTGCACCCTCACTGCCCAGCAGCCCGAAATCAATGTCGTGCGCGTCACCATCCAGGCGCTGGCCGCGGTGCTGGGCGGCACGCAATCGCTGCACACCAACAGCCTCGACGAAGCCCTCGCGCTGCCTTCCGAAAAAGCCGTCACCATCGCCCTGCGCACCCAGCAGATCATCGCCGAGGAAAGCGGCGTCACCAACACCATCGACCCGCTGGGCGGCTCGTTCTTCGTGGAAGCCATGACCAACCGGCTGGAAAAGCAGGCCTACGACTACTTCCGCCGCATCGAAGAGATGGGCGGCGTGCTGCCCGCCATCGAAAAGGGCTTCTTCCAGAAGGAAATCTCCGAAGCCGCCTACCGCTACCAGCAGGAAATCGACGAAGGCCGGCGCCACATCGTGGGTGTGAACATCTACAACGACAACAAGCCCTACGAAGTGCCCCTGCTGGAAATGGACCCCGAAGGCTACAAACGGCAGGTCGCCCGGCTCAACGAAGTGCGTGCCAAGCGCGACAAAGGCCGTGTGGGGCAAACGTTAGACCGCCTGCGCATTGCCGCGCAGGGCACCGAAAACATGATGCCCTACATTCTGGACGCGGTGCGCGCCTACGCCACCCTGGGCGAAATCGTGGGCGTGCTGAAAGAGGTGTTCGGCACTTACGAAGAACCGACGTGGATTTAGAAGATGCCCGGTGCACGGTGCAAGATGCATGGTGCAAGATGCACGAATGAAGCGACCGGGCAACCAGGTAACGAAGTGACGAAGTGACAACCCTCAACGTGCTCATCACTGGTGCGGCGCGGCGGGTAGGCAAGATGTTAGCCGAAGCCGTCGCCGAAGCAGGGGGCAACATCGCGCTGCATTACGGGCATTCACGCGCCGCCGCGGAAGCCACCGCGGCGGCGTTGCGCGCCCGCGGCGCCACCGTCGCGCTGCTGCAAGCCGACCTGAACGACCCCACCGCGGCCGCCGCGCTGGTGGGCCGCGCGTGGGATGCCCTGGGCAGCCTGAACGCCCTGGTCAACAGCGCCGCTATCTTTGAAAACCTCACCTGGCAAACCACCGACCTCGCCGCCTGGGAACGCCACCTGCGCATCAACCTGACCGCGCCCTTCCTGCTCTCGCAGGCCTTTGCCCGCCGTCTGCTGGCCCAGCCGGAAGCCACAGGGCGTATCGTCAACATCCTCGACTGGCGCGCCCTGCGCCCCGCCGACGACCACCTGCCCTACACCATCAGCAAGGCCGGGCTGGCGGCGCTGACGCAATCCCTTGCGGTGGCTTTTGCACCCCGCATCACGGTCAACGGCATCGCCCTGGGCGCGGTGCTGCCGCCTTCCGACGGGCAGCCCGCCCCCAAGGTACTGCACGCCACACCCATCAGCCGCTGGGCCACGGCTGAAGAAGTCCGGCACACGCTGCGCTTCCTGCTCACCGGCCCGGCCTACATCACGGGGGAAATCCTTCACCTCGACGGCGGCAGGCATCTGGTGTAACCGAGCCCAAGCGAGGCGCATGGAGATATCAAAAACAGCCCCCGAATCGGGGGCTGTTTGCGTTTCCAGGGCCAAACGCCGCATCTGCTCAGAACTTACGGCAAACTCGTCCAGTAATCCACTTCATCTACTGCCACGGTAAAGTTAGCCGTCTTTTCCGAAGCAATCACCAAACCAAACTTCCCCGCCGCACTGTATCGGCTTTGCGATACCGAAGCCAGCAACACCCGGTTGGCATACAGTTTGATCGTGTTGCCTTCCAGCCACACGCCCATGCGGTTGGTCTGATTAGGCCCTGCATGGATGCCCGCCCCATGAGCCCAGCGGTGCAAGGCAGTGTAATTCGAGCCATCCCAGATATAGATGCGGTAACGCCCATCACAAGAGAACTCAATGACGATACCCTGCGTGGGGTCAGGAGCGCGCACAATCAAGCCGTAGCGGTCCAGGCCGGTGCAGGTATTGCCAGTGATGAAAGTTGCCTCAATGAAACCATCGCCCAACGGCGGGTAAGATGAAAGCGCCCACGAATCCAGCATGCCGGGGGTCAAGGCGTGCAACAGCAGTTTGCCGCCCCCCATCTCGAACCGGGCATCGGCGGTGTCGAGCAAATACCACCGGGCTGCGCTATTCATCGGGTCGGTCACGCTGGGCGCGCCGAGGTTCAGCGTCGCCACCACTTCCGGCACCTTGATTTCCACCCATACCGAGCCTTCGCCCTGTTTCCCCGGCCCAAAGCGGTCGCCTTTGGGGTCTTCCAGCCGCCACTCGCTGCGATAAGTGCCGGGGGTTGTGGGGGCCACAAACTTCACCTTCAGCGTCACCTGCCCTCCCGGCGGCACGGTCTCGGTCAACGGCACCCGGTCGGGAGCGCCCAGCAACTCGCCATCGGTATGCACCAGGGCATAGTTTTTCGTCCACGGGCAGGTGCCGGTGTTTTCCAGCACCCACTCTTTCGTGAACGGGTCGCCCGGTGTGACTTCCGAACCGTCGGGGTAATTCTCGGAAACGAACTTCGCCCGGTTGTCGCAATGCGTCCAGGGGAACCAGCCGAAGCCCACCTCAACGGTCTCTCCCGCACGCACCACGACCTGCCGGAAGCCGGTCTTGACGCCGGGGGCGGTCCATTCGCCTGCGAGAAAGCGCCCAGCATTCGGCGGCTGATAGGGGTCAATGCTCACGCAATAGGTGCCGGGGGCAAGGTTAGGGAAAGCATAATGCCCTTGCTCATCGGTTGTCACCGAGAGGAAAGGCTCACCGGGACATTCCCCGCTTGCCAGGCTCACCTCGACGCCGCTCATGGCCGGCTCTTCATCCTGATGTACGCCATCACCGGCATAGCCAATTTCGGGGTACTGCTTGCAATTAGGACCAGGCGTGGGGCTGGCAGCATCGCCGGTGGTGGTACACAGATCTTGCCATACCAAACCTTCTATCGTGCCGGTGGCAGGCGTGGGCGTGCCTCCCGTCGCTGTCGGGGTAGCACCTCCCGGTTGAGCGGAAGGCACCATCGCACTACCCGAGGGTCCAGCGGTTCCTTGGGGAGTGCCTGCCATCCCCGGCGTGGGTTGGTTCCCCCCGCCGTGCCCCACGATGGCTGTCAACGTCGCCTGCACCGCCGTCGCCACTGGCACCGGTGTGGCCTGCGGCAAATTGCAAGCGGCCAATGCCAACAACAAAACCACAGCAAGCAGAAAGCCAACCCGTTTTGCCACCATCTCGCACCTCACTTGCGCCCCAACAGCGCCAGCGCCCGCCCAAGCAGCAGGCTCAGCCCTCCCAGTAACACAAAGGCATCACGCCAAAAGCGTTCCGGGAACAGGCGGATCAATGAATCACTATAATTGAAAAGCCAGGTATCGCCCTCGAAAAACACGCGATGGAAATCGACGAAGAGCGTTTGGAAAGCAACGACGGCCAGCACGACCACAGCCAACATCAA
The DNA here is from genome assembly GCA_011322445.1 of Chloroflexota bacterium. Classification (NCBI taxonomy): domain Bacteria; kingdom Bacillati; phylum Chloroflexota; species Chloroflexota bacterium. The sequence goes on from DRMV01000033.1 coordinate 22,293, forward strand.
ACCAATGGTCAACCAGCCGCCCCATGCCAACCCACGCCGATAAGCCGCCCACTGACCGCTGCGATAAGCCGCCAGCCCCAACAACACCAGCAGCGCGAGCACGCCATACCACACGGTCAACGCCGCCTTGACCACCCGCTTGACGTCGGCCATGTGGCGCAATTCACGGGCGTTGTAAAGCGGCGAGCCATCGGGCAGGCGTTGCTCAGCCAGGAAGTCAATGCCCGCATTGTTGAGCAGGTATTGCCGCGAAATGTCGGCCCAGTGCAGGCGGTCAGCGGTGGTAAAGCCAAACACATCAGGCGGGAAGTTGGGGGTGCGGTATTCCACCTGAATGAAAAGAGGGGTCAGCATCAGCCGCACCACCCCCAGCACAATGGCAGGCGGCACCAACAACATCACGAGCCAGGAAAGGATTTTGGAAAGCGTCATCGCGTTGCTCTCGTGTGCAAGACAAAAAGCGGCCACCTCGCGGCAGCCGCTCATGCGTTCAGGAATTTACTCAAAAATCCAGCGGTCAACATCCCGGCTCCAGGCCACCAGTTCCTCAGGCCGGAACCAAAGGGCCACTTCCTTCTCGCCGTTCTCAGGCGAATCGGAGGCATGGGTCAGGTTGCGCCCAATTTCCAGGGCGAAATCGTGCCGAATCGTGCCCGGCGCAGCCTCAGTGGGGCGTGTTGCCCCCATCGTCTGCCGCACAGCAGCGACCGCGTTGGGGCCTTCCCACACCATCGCCATGACCGGCGCCGAGGTAATGTAAGCAATCAAACCATCGTAAAAAGGCTTGCCTTTGTGAATGGCATAATGCGCCTCGGCCAGTTCACGGCTAACCTGCATAAACTTTGCCGCCACCAGACGCAGGCCGCGGCGCTCCAGGCGAGAAATCACCTCGCCAATCAACCCTCGCTGCACGCCATCGGGCTTGACCAACACAAGTGTTCGTTCCACAGAAAACCTCCTCGTCGAAATTTGTGGCCTAATTGTACCATGTGCGCCCTCAAGGCACGCAAGAGCGCGCCGTCCGCGTCCACAAACGGCTGCCGTCGGTCGTCAGGGTGATGCGGCCACAACGATCCGTGCGCAACAAGGGGAAGCCCTGCAAAGCCTGCAACAATTCCAGGCTGGGGCGACCATGAGGGTCCGCCTGGCGAACACTCAACAGCACTACCCGCGGCTCCAAACGCCTCACCCACGCAGGCGGATTGAGAGGAGCATAGCCACCATCGGCCAGCAGCAATGCGGTCAGGGGCGCCCATTGGCTTTGTTGCCCTTCCACCTGCGCCAGAGCATCGAAATCCATCCCCAGGGGCAACAAAAGCCGGAAATCGCGCCACTGCAACAAGAAAACACCGCCCCGGGGGGAAACTGCCAAAGCCCGCAGGCGGGCCCCATCACCCAGCGCCAGCGACGCGCCGGGGACCACGGCCTGCACCGGCACCCCTGCGGTCTGCAACTGGTCTCGCAAAGCCCGCGCCGCCGGCGAAATTTGCGCCGCCCCCGCCCACCACACCGCGCGCGGCGGGTCGGATGCCAGCACGGGCAACAGGCCTTCCACCATTTCACTACGGGTTGCCCCCACCACCCACCAGTCCAAACGCGCGCCCAGCGGCAGGCTGCGCCCCAAAGCCTCGGTCAGCGCGCTGCCACGTTCCCCGCCGCCAATAAGCACCCAGCGGCCGGTCGGCGTATGCACCAGAAGCGCCGCGCCGTTGCCTACCGGCAACAGCGCCACCTGCAAACGCCCATCGGGGCGTGTCAGCCCCACATGCCATACCAACATAGCCATCACCGCCAGGGAAGGCAGCAACGCCGCCTTCACCACGCCCGAGCGCCATCGCTCCAACCAACGCGTCCGTTGCCGCCACAGCGCAACACCCGCCGCTAACGCGGCGTAATAAGCCACCACGCCGCCCACCCCAAAATTCGCCGTGGCTACCGTCGTCAAGGGCCAGGCGGCAAAGAATTCCACCGCCCGAATCGTGTAAGCCGCCAGCGGCCATACCGCCCAGGCCACCATCTTGCCCAGCGGCAGCCACACCAACCCCAACACCACCGCCGCCCCTGCCCCCACCATCAGCGGGGCCTGCACAGGCAACACCGCAGGGTTGGCAAGAAACGAAATCACCGAAATACGATGGAAAGCATAGGCGCTGATAGGCAAAGTGAGCAACTGCGCCGCGAGGGTAAAAAGGAAAAACTCCCCCACGGGCGCAGCCCAGCGCCGCGCTTGCCGGGGCGCAAGCCAGCGCCGCAGCACACGCTCGGCAGCCTGCTGGAACGGTTCGGCAAAAAGCACCAGCCCCAACGTGGCGGCAAAAGAGAGCTGAAAACCAACATCGCCCAGAATGCGCGGATTGAATGCCGTCATGACGGCCGCTGTCACCGCCAGGGTCGTGTAAGCGTGCTGCCTGCGACCCGCGCGCAAGGCTGCCATACCCAAAAGGCCCATGATGGCTGCCCGCACCACCGCCGCCCCCGCGCCCACCAACACGGTATAGCCCACCACCGCCAGCGCCGCCAATGCCGTGCCCCGCGCTTCCCCCAACAACCGCCCAAACAACGCTACAAACAGTCCCGCCAAAATGGTGATGTTGAAGCCGCTGATGGCAATGATGTGCGCCGTGCCCGTCGCCCGGAACGCATCGTACACGGCGCGCGGAATGCCCTTTTCCAGCCCCAACAAGATGCCAGCCAGCAAAGCCGATTCAGGGCTGGGCCATAGCCGCTGCACCACTGCCGCCGCACGTTCCCGCAAGGCATAAACGGCTGCCAACAGGGGATTCCCCTGCCCGCGCGCCAGCACCCCCAGCCGCCGCGCGGTCATCGTCACGAAAATACCCTGCCGAGCGAGATAATCGCGCCACGAAAAACGCGCCCCCGCAGGCGGCAGCGTCAACCAGCCGCTCACCACCACGCGGTCGCCATAGCGCAAATGCTGCGTCTGCTCGGGCGTGGTGCGCACCAGCAACAGGCCATGCACCGGCGTTTCGGCGGTTTCCCCCGCAAAGCGCAAGCGCTCGACCCTCAGCCGCAAATTGGCGTAAGTATCCCGAATATCGGGCGGTTCGGTCAGCACCCCCACCACCGTGGCTTCCTGCCGCCAACCGGCATACGCGCCAATGAACGTCAAATCGTCGAAATCGGGTTGCACAGCCTGCCAGCGCCATATCCCCAACGCTGCCATGCCTACCAACAGGAAAACACCGCCGCGAGCAAGCCCCCCGCGGCGGGCACCCCAAGCCACCGCCACACTCGTCCACGCGACCACCACCCACCCCCAACCCCATCGCGGCAGCCAGGGAGCCATCACCACGCCAATGACAAAGGCCAGCGCCATCCACAGCGCCGGATACGCGCCCATGCGTTCCCCCGCAAGTAGTACAATAACGTGCTTCAACCGCCCGCCCTGCTTGCCCAGCGCGGCAAGCCCAACCCCTTGGGCATAAAACGCCCCTTTCTTCAATTATACACGCCGATGAACCCTGCCATCCTTTTTGCCGAAATTTTCGTCGACGAGCTCACCCGCCTGCCGCTGAGCGGGGTCGTGATTTGCCCCGGCTCACGCAGCACGCCGCTCACGGTTGCTTTCAGTCGTCAGCACGCCCTGCCGGTGTACATGCACCTCGACGAGCGCGCCGCGGCCTATTTTGCTATCGGGCTGGCGCTGGAAACCGGCCGCCCTGCCGCCGTGGTCACGACCTCGGGCACCGCAACGGCCAACCTGCACCCCGCGGTGCTGGAAGCCGATCGTGCTCTTGTGCCCCTGTTGCTGCTCACCGCCGACCGTCCCCCCGAACTGCGCGACAGCGGGGCCAACCAAACCACCGACCAGGTAAAACTCTACGGTCAGGCCGTGCGCTGGTATGCCGAAATGCCCTTGCCAGAAAGCTCCCCCAGCAGCCGCCTGCTGCGCGCCGTGCGGGCAACCGCCGACCGTGCCGTCGCCGCGGCACAGGGCATCACCGGCCGCCCCGGCCCCGTGCACCTCAACTTTCCTTTCCGCAAACCGCTGGAACCGGAAGGCAACGAAAGCGCCCTTCTCGCCGACAGCGTCCCCACTTCCACTCTGTCTCCCGCCTGGGAATTGGCTATACGAAACCCCCTCGGCGCGAAGGGACGCGCGCAAAAACAGCCACTCGTCGCGCTTTCTGCCGCGCCCCGCCAGCCCACGCCACCGCAAATCGAAGCCCTGGCCGCACTGGTGCGCGCCCATCGCCGGGGCGTCATCCTCGCGGGCCCCAAGGCCGCGCCTACGCCCGAAATTGCCGCCCTGCTCCGCCACTTTGCCACAGCGGCAGGCTATCCTCTCCTCGCCGACGCGCTCTCAGGCGTGCGTTTCGGGGCAGCGAGCCATGCCCCGCTTGTGCTGGGCGGTCAAGCCCTCTTCCTCGCCGCGGGGCTGCCCCACACACCCCCGCCTGAGGTCGTCTTCCTCTTCGGAGCGCCACCCGTCAGCAACGCCCCGCTGGCCTTCCTCGCCAACCTGCCCCCAGAAACCCAAGTCGTCGCCATTACCCCTCACGCCGCCTGGCCCAACCCGGCGTTCCGGCTCGCGCACTGGTTGCTGGCCGACCTCGAGCCCACCCTGCAGGCGCTTACTGTCGCGCTGGAACCTTCCCCGCCCACCGACGAAAGCTGGCTGGCCGCCTGGCAGGCTGCCGAGCGCACCACCCGCGAGGTTGTTGCCGCTGCGCCGCGCACCGAAGGCCGCCTGCTGGCCGACCTCGTCCGGGCTCTGCCCGCCGAAGCCCGCCTGTTCGCAGGCAACAGCCTGCCCGTCCGCCACCTGGACGAATATGCCCCACCCACCGAAACGCCCCTGCGGGTTTTCGCCAACCGTGGCCTGAGCGGCATTGATGGCGTGGTTTCCAGCGCCGCGGGCGTGGCCGCAGCCAGCCAACGCCCCACCGTGTTGGTGCTCGGCGACCTTTCCCTGCTGCACGACCTCGGCGGGCTGTTCGCCGTGCGCCGTTTTGGCCTGAACCATTTGCAAATTGTGGTGCTGAACAACGACGGCGGGGGCATTTTTCAGCGCCTGCCCATCGCCCAACACGAACCGCCCTTTACCGCCATGTTCCGTACCCCTCACGGCCTGACCTTCGAGCATGCTGCAGCACTCTACGGCCTGAACTACCGCCGTCTGGAAGCCACCGACCTCACCGACGCCCTGCGCAGCGCCTTGCGCAGCGGCCAGCCCCACCTGCTGGAAGTGCCCACCGATGTGCAGGCCCACGAAACCGCGCGGCAGCGTTTGCTCACCCGGTTGAGGTAGAATAAGCCCAACGCACCCTGTCATTCGGAGGTTCCCTTATGGCATCTCACACTCCCGTCATCCTGCTCACCGGCGCGTCGCGCGGTCTGGGCGCGGCTGCAGCACTGGAAGCCGCCCACCAGGGGGCGCACCTGGTGCTCAACGCCCGTCAGGCAGCGCGGCTGGAAAGCGTGGCCGAGGCCTGCCGCGCGGAAGGCGCGACCGTGCACACCGTGGTCGGCGACATCGGCGAAGAAGCCACCGCCCGCCGCATGGTCGAAACAGCAGCCGAAGCCTTTGGCCGCCTCGATGCCGTGATTCACAACGCGGGCGTGCTGCCGCCCATTGCACCCATCGCCAAGGCCGACCTGGCAGCGTGGGAAGCCAACTGGCGAGTCAACTTCCTGGCGGCGGTGGCGCTGCTGCGGCACGGCATTCCTCTGCTGCGGGAAAGCCACGGACGGGCCGTGTTGGTTTCCAGCGGGGCGGCCATTCACGCCTACCCCACGTGGGGGGCCTATTGCAGCGCCAAAGCCGCCCTCAACCACTTCACCGCCGTCCTTGCTGCCGAAGAGCCTGACATCACCGCCCTGGCCTTCCGCCCCGGCATTGTGGATACCGACATGCAGGCCGACATTCGCACGCAGGGGCAAGGGGTCATGCCACCAGATTTACACGCCAAATTCCTCGCCTATCAGCGAGAAGGCCGCTTGCAGCCCCCGGAGGTTGTGGCGCGGCCGCTGATTGCCGTCGCCCTGCACGCCCCCCACGCGTGGAGCGGCCGCTTCGTGGCTTATTACGACGCCGACGTGCAACAACTGATGCAAGAAACCTGAACAGCAGGCAGACAAATGCTCCACATACTGCCTTCCGATGGTATACTTCAAGAGGAGAAACTGCCACTCAAAACACCCCGCTTCGGAGGAATGCCATGAAACGCGACTTCATCGCCATTGCCGATTACAGCGCGGCCGAACTGCAAGAAATGCTGGAACTGGCGCTGTTGCTCAAACAAGAATGGAAAACCGGCGGGAACAAGCCTGTCTTGAAAGGCAAATCGCTGGCGCTCATCTTCCAAAAGCCCAGTTTGCGCACTCGCGTGTCGTTTGAAATGGCGATGGTGCATCTGGGCGGCTACGCCTTTTACCTCAGCCCGCAGGAAATCGGCCTCGGCAAGCGGGAATCCATCGCCGACGTGGCCCGGGTGATTTCCGGCTACGCGGATGGGGTCATGGCCCGCGTCTTCGCCCACGAGCATGTGGTCGAACTGGCCCGCTGGGCCGACGTGCCGGTCATCAACGGCCTGAGCGACTACAACCACCCCGCCCAGGGCTTCACCGACGCCTTCACCATCTACGAACACTTTGGCACCGTCAAAGACCTCAACATCACCTTCATTGGCGATGGCAACAACGTCGCGGTTTCGCTGATGCACATTGTCGCCAAACTGGGCGGCCACTTCACCTGGGCAGGGCCGGAAGGGTACGAACTGCCCGAAAAAGCCATCACCGAAGCGCAAAAGTTCGCTGACGAAAGCGGCAGCCGCCTGCGCTTCCTGCACGACCCGCACGAAGCCGTGAAAGACGCCGATGTGATTTACACCGACACATGGGTCAGCATGGGCGAAGAGGCCGAAGCCGAGAAACGCAAGCGCGTCTTCCCGCCTTATCAGGTCAACGCAGCGCTGGTTGCCGAAGCCAAACCCGAAGTGGTGGTCATGCACTGTCTGCCCGCCCACCGCGGTGAGGAAATCACCGACGAAGTGGCCGACGGGCCACATTCGCTGCTCTTCCGGCAGGCGCATAACAGATTGCACGCCCAAAAGGCCATTCTGGCCCGCCTGCTGGGTGGGTTGTAACGGACTGAGCCGCGGCACCCTCCCCAGCCGCGGCTTTTTTCTTCGCTTTTCCTGTCACGAGGAGCGTTCCCATGAACATCTGCATTCCCAAAGAACGTCGTCCATTCGAATACCGCGTCGGGCTGTCCCCCCACGGCGTCCACACCCTGGTGCAACACGGCCACACGGTGTATGTGGAACATGAAGCAGGCAAAGGCGCAGGCTTCTGCGACGAAGATTACGAGCGCGCCGGCGCCCGCATTGTCTATTCCCCTCACGAAGTTTTTGGCCGTGCCGACCTGTTGGTCAAAGTCGGTCGGCCGCTGATGGAAGAAATCCAATGGCTGCAACCCGGAGCCATCATCATGGGGTTACTGCATCTGGCTTCGGCACGACACAACAAAATCACCTACATGCTGGAAAACGACATCACCGCGGTGGCGTTAGAGCAAATCGAAACCGAAGACGGTGACCGCCCGGTGCTCAAGCCCATGAGCCGGATTGGGGGGCTGATGGCCGTCCAGGTGGCAGCCCGTCTGCTGCAAAACAACCACGGCGGCAAAGGCATCTTGCTGGGCGGGTTGCCCGGCGTTCCGCCGGCCGAAGTGGTCGTCATCGGTGCGGGCGTAGTCGGCACCTGTGCCACGCGGGGCTTCCTGGGATTGGGCGCTCACGTCACTGTGCTGGACATCAACCAAAAAGCCCTGGAACGCATTTTCCAGGCCTTTCCACAAGTGGGCACCCTGCCCGCCACCCCCTACAACGTGGCCCGTACACTCTCTTTCGCCGATGTGGTGGTCTGCGGCGTGCTCAAGCCCGGCGAACGTGCACCGCTCATCATCACCCGCGAGATGATCAAAAGCATGAAACCGCGCGCTTTGCTACTCGATGTCAGCATCGACCAGGGCGGCTGCGCAGCCACCTCACGACCGACCACACACGACCGCCCCACCTACATTGATGAAGGCGTGATTCACTACGCTGTGCCTAACATGCCCGGCGTTGTCGCGCGCACCGCGACCCACGCCCTCGTCACGGCAGCCATGCCCTACATTCTCGCCATCGCCAACAAGGGCATCGCCCGCGCCATGGTCGAAAACCCAGCCCTCGCGCGCGCCATCAACACCTACAAAGGTGAACTGCGCAACCTGAGCCTGCTTACGCCCGCCGAGGAGAAGTGACCGATGGACTGGAATAAAATTTACCGCTCGCGCATTGTCAGTGCAGAAGAGGCCGTGGCGGTCGTCAAGTCGCACCAGCGCATTTTCCTGACCGGCAACTGCTCAACGCCTCAGGTGCTGCTTAAAGCACTGGTCAAGCGCGCCCCCGAACTGGAGGACGTCGAAATCGCTCAGGCGCTTACGGTCGGCACGACCGAATACGTGGCCCCGGAAATGGAAGGTCACCTGCGGGTGAACACGATGTTCATCAGCGACAACATCCGCAAAGCCGTGCAAGAAGGCCGCGCCGATTTCACGCCGGTGTTCCTTTCCGAATTCCCTCACCTTTTCCGCGATGGCATCTTGCCGGTTGACGTCGCCTTTGTGCATCTTTCGCCGCCCGACGAACACGGCTTCTGCAGTTTCGGCGTGGAAGTGGGGCTCACCAAAACCGCGGCAGAATCGGCCAAAATCATCATCGCCGAAATCAACGAGCAAATGCCGCGCACCCTGGGCGACTCCTTCATCCACGTCAGCCGCCTCGATTACATCGTGCCGGTCAATTACCCCCTGGTGGAAGTCAGCATGGCCGCCAAAGGCGACCCCGAAGTGGTAGAACGCATTGCCCAATACATTGCCGACCTGATTCCCGATGGGGCGACCATGCAAATGGGCATCGGCGCTATCCCCGATGCTGTGCTGCGCTACCTGACCGACAAAAAAGACCTCGGCGTGCACACCGAGTTGTTCTCCGATGGTGTGATGGACCTGGTCGAAAAAGGCGTGCTCACGGGCGCGCGCAAAACCCTGCACCCCGGCAAGATCATCGCGGGGTTCATTCTGGGAACGCACAAACTCTATGACTGGATTGACAACAATCCTATGATTGAGTTGCATCCCACGGAATACGTCAACGACCCCTTCATCATTGCCCAAAACGACCGCATGGTCGCCATCAACTCAGCCATCGAAGTGGACCTCACCGGCCAGGTTTGCGCCGACAGCATCGGGCCGAAACTTTACAGCGGCGTGGGCGGCCAGTTGGACTTCATCTACGGTGCTTCGCGCGCCAAGGAGGGCGTACCCATCATCGCCTTGCCCAGCCTGGCCATTACCCGCAGCGGCAAGCGCTTCAGCCGCATTACCGCGATGCTCAAACAAGGCGCGGGGGTGGTCACCACCCGCAACCACGTTCACTACGTGGTCACCGAATATGGTGTTGCCAACCTTTACGGCAAGTCTATTCGCCAGCGGGCGCAGGAACTCATCCGCATCGCCCACCCCGACTTCCGTGACGAGCTGACCCACCAGGCCAAAAAGCTCAACTACCTGTAAGTCGCGTGTGCTACTGCCACCTCGTGGCACAACCAGAAGGCAAAAACCATGAACTTTCATCGTCGGAATGTCAAAATCGTCGCCACCGTCGGCCCCGCCAGCGAAGACGAGGCCACGCTGCGGGCACTCATCGCCGCGGGGGTGGATGTCGTGCGGCTCAACTTTTCCCACGGCACGCACGAACAACACGCCGCGGTGCTGCACCGTGTTCGGGAAATCAGCCACCGGCTGGGGAAAGCCGTAGCCGTTTTGCAAGACCTGCAAGGGCCCAAAATCCGCGTGGGGCAACTTCCCACAGAGCCGCTCGCTCTGCACGCCGGTGAAACCGTCATCCTTTACCCTGAAAACGCCCCCCCGCCGGAGGAGGCCGACACCAAAGCCATTCCGGTTGATTTCCCCGATCTGCCGCGAGTCGCCCACCCCGGCGGCCGCATCTTGCTGGACGACGGGCACCTGGAACTGCACACCCTCACCGTAGAAAAACCGTGGGTGCGGGCAAAAGTGGTGCTGGGCGGCGAACTGCGTTCCCACAAAGGCATCAACTTCCCCGGCACACCGCTTGACATTCCCGGCTTCACCGCCAAAGACGAGCGCGATCTGGCCTTTGGCCTGGAACAGGGCGTGGACGCGGTGGCGGTTTCCTTCGTGCGCAGCGCCGCCGACATTGCTCGGGTGCGCCAGGCCATCGCGCAAATGGCGCCCGACCAAACCGACCTCCCCATCATCGCCAAACTGGAACGCCCCGAGGCCCTGCAAAACCTGCACGAAATCATCCACGCTGCCGACGGCGTGATGGTGGCCCGCGGCGACCTGGGCGTGGAACTCCCCCCCCAACGGGTACCCATCGCGCAAAAAGAAATCATCACGATGGCCAACCACCATGCCAAACTGGTCATCACCGCTACCCAAATGCTGGATTCCATGATTCACGCGCCGCGCCCCACCCGCGCCGAAGCCTCAGATGTAGCCAACGCGGTGTTCGACGGCACCGACGCGGTCATGCTTTCCGGCGAAACGGCAGTGGGCGACTACCCGGTGGAAGCCGTCAAAATGATGGATGCCATCGTGCAGGAAGCCGAAGGGCACTTCACGCAATGGGGGCACTTGGCCGAAATCGAAACCAGCGCAACCCGCGACGACGCCCGCTCCCTTACCCGCGCCGCCCGCGAACTGGCCCACGAGCGAGACGTGGCGGCCATTGCCGTCTTCACCCAAACCGGACGCACCGCGGTGCTCATGTCCAAAGCGCGCCCGCGGGTGCCCATCTTCGCTTTCACCCCTGAAGAATCGACTTACCGCCGCCTGAGCATGTATTGGGGCGTCATTCCCCAACAGGTGCCCTTCGCCAACACGGTCGAGACCATGTTGCGGCACGTGGAAGCCGCCTTGCGGGCTACAACGCCCATCGAGCCGGGGCAACAGGTTGTGGTCATCTCAGGGTTCCCCGTCGGCGCCATGCGACCGCCCAACTTCGCTTTGCTGCACACCGTCGGGGAAGCCGGGTAAACGCCAGACCACGCCGGTTCTCAACACTCCCCTCTATACAAAAAGCCCGAGGAAGCACCTCGGGCTTTCTGCATCATCGAAGGCAGTCATCGGCAAGGGGGAACCTTATGCAGCCTCTTCAGGTTGCACCAACCCCAGAATGCTGCTGCCGGGTTGCGGGTTCATGGCCGCGACGGCCTCCAGCACCAACAGGCCCGCGGTGGTCACCGCGTTCTTGCCGACAAAGCCAGCCACGCGAGCAGCCTTGAGTGCATCGTCAAAGGCTTCCTTGCTCAGGCCACTGCGCTTCCAGGCTTCCTTGATGTTACGCGGCAGGATGCGCACTTTGCGTTCTTTGACGTAGAGGGTGCCTGCTTCCCGCAGAGCCTGCAACACCCGCACCATCACCGGCGTGATGGGGTTGCCAAAGCCCTCCGGCACGCCCGCGAGGGCCTCATCCAGCAGTTCGCCAGGGGCGGTTTCGACGATGTTGCCGTCGGGCAAAATTTCAATGAGATGCCGGGCTTCGAGTTTCTCCAGCGCCCAGCGAATGCGCTCCGTAGATTCGCCCCGCTTTTCCAGTTGCGCGTACACCTCGTCTTCGGTCACACCGCGCGCGGGGATGGTGTGGAACACCTCCAGTTCAAAGCGGGTAAGCAACGGCTTGCGCTGCAGGGTTTCGGCCAGGCGGGCATACATCCAACCGCTGCGGGTCGGTTCAGCCGAGCCGATGAGATGGGCGTCATAGGCTTGCTGCCACCAATCTTTGGCTGGCGCGGAGAACATCTTGCGGGTCATGGTGATGGCTTTGACCGCGGTCGAAGGGATGTCCCGCGGGTTGTCGCCCTGCTCTTCCAGCACTGCGCGGCCAAAGTCGGTCAGGTGGAACACTTCGCGGCCGCGGGCATCTTCTTCGCTGGCCAGCAGGTCGAAAGATTCCAGGCTGTAAAGGGTCTCCCGCAGGGTGAAGTTGTCATCATACCAGCGTGCCAGATCTTTGGCCTCGGCAAACTTCTGGGCAATGGTCTGATATTTGCGGGGCATCTCCTTGATGCGGCGGCCATATTTCTCCAGCAATTTGCGATATTCGGCGGCCTTGCGGTCAACCATCTCACGGCGCAGGCGCTTGAACGTGGGAATTTCCTCTTCGTTGCCGGTTTCGTCATATTTCTTCCACAACGCGGCCAAGGTTTGGAGCACTTCCACTTCTTCGGCCTCGATGGCCAGTGTCCAGACGTCCTTCCGCGGGCCGCCGTGCCACAGACGGAACGCCTCCAGCGCCCATTCACCCGCCGGGAGCAGTTCACCTTCAGTGTCCAGGTAACCCAACGACTGCAAAAGAGCCAGCCCCTCCGAACCAACATCTTCCCCATCCACATGCTGGGCCAACAGCCAAAGCAAGTCGCCCGAAAGCACCGTGCCTTCGCCAAAGCCACCAGCCTGCAAGGCTCGCTTGACAGCCTGCCCCAACGCGGTGAAGGCCACCCCTTCAGAAACGGGCACGCTGTAAGCAATCAGGCGCATGGCTTCCAGCAGGTGCTCTTCGTGGGAACCCAAAGGCAGACGGCTGGCCGGGGCAGGCCCAATGGGCGCACTGCGGATGAAGTTGGCCAGTTGGTCGTCTACAATGAGGTGCGGACGGGCTTGATGGTAAATTTCCAACACAGTGCGCCCGGCTTCGCTGAGCACCACGTATTCCTTCTTCTTGGTCCGGTCCCAGATCCGCACGGCCAGGCCACGGCTCAAGAGGGCTTCTTCGGCCTTAGGGCCCACACGGTCAGCCCGAGCAGCAGCATCCAGCATCGCGATGACTTCACTACCAATCCAGCGCCAATCTTCCGGCCAGTTTTCCGGGGTATCCAACCCACGGCCTTCGCGAATGACCCATTCGCCGCCCACCTCGGCTTCGTCTTCCGCGTAGGGCCTGGGGCCGCGCGCATACAGTTCGCGCAACACCCGGGCCAGGGCCGTCCCTGCATAGGTCAACACCCAACGCACCGGCGTCTGCTGGCGCACCAGGTCGGCGCGCGCCAGTTCCAGCAACACCGGGTCGTTCTCGCTCGCAAATTCGGTAAACGGTTTACGGTCGTCTTGATCTTGCAAAAGGCGCTTCAGCGCCAGGGCATGGGTTTTCCTGATGATCATGGCATACCTCCTCGAGAACCGCGGCTCAGTCTAAGGCCGCGAGCAGTTTTTCGATGCGCTCGGCAATATCCACGTCAAACAAGTGGATAGTGGGCACAAGCCAGGTCACGATGTAGCGATCATCACCGTCTTTGTTTTTGCCAAAATACACCAGGGTGAAGCGGCCAACGTGCGTGCGCTTGCGAATCAAGTCGCCGGCCTCACGCAGCGCGCGGCGCATATGGCTGGGAAGCTGGTCAAAGTCGTAAGCCTTTCCCTGTTCGCCGCGCTTTTGGATGAACTCGGTGGTCAAACCGCTGGCGTGGAAGGCTTCCAGCAACTTGCCGAAGCCACGTTTCTTGAAGTAGGCCAGCAACAACTCGGCTGCAGGCAGGGTGAAGAGCAGAGTTTCTTCACCGTGGGCTGCCCGATAATACGCACGGATCACACCACGGCGCTCTTCCAGACCAACGCGCACCAACAAACGCGCGCCTTTGGGCAACTGCTTCCAAACTTCCTGGACCTCAAAGGTCTCGCCCTGATCTTCGTAAACATCACCCACGCCGCGGCGATCTTCTTCCCGAGCCACAAACACGCTCTGGGCACCGCCGCGCAACCCGGAGAGCAAATCAAAACCCCAGGCTTTCAAACTGCGCAGTTTGACTTCGATCTCTGCGGGAATTTCATCCCACGCTTCACGCACAAACGTGTTCAGCATGCGCTGATGACGCCGGCGCAGTTCCTCGGCGCTAAGTTTCTTTCGGCCCATCGGATTTCCTCCTCAAATGTGCGAATTAAAGGTTTTGGAAAGGGGGACAAATAAAGATACCTGCAAAACAAAAGCATGCTTTACGAAAGCCATAAGCATGGCGGGAAAAGGGTAGTTGCCGTCACGTCATGCCGGGGGCGTTTTCCGCCCACAGCATTTCCATTATGCTTGAGGAACGCAAGATTTTCGTTGGCAAAGCATTAGAAGCGTATTAACCCCCAATGCAGAAGAAGTGCCGTGCAGCAAAACGAAGGGCACAAAAGACAACACCCCACCTTCCTTCTTCGCACAGCATCCGCGAAAAGGTCCGTCCTTCTGCGATTGCCCCCTCTTGACCTGCCCCCTTTCAACCCACCAGACGCGCTATCCCAACCGCTCAAGCGTCATGTCGTCGCGGCGGTGGGAAGCCAGTAACAGAGAAACTAACAATGCCACAACACCTACCGCGGCCGTTCCTGCCCCCAAAAGCCGCAAAGGCGACAAAATGCGCGCAACATAAAACGCCACCGTTCCTTGCAAACTGGCCTGTGCCCAGGCAGGCACCTGAGAGGCTATCTGCCCCATCGTCCACGCCGTGACCATATCGGGAAGCAGCCCCATCACAGCCACCGAGATGCCCCCCAACAACAAGGTGACGCCAGCCGCCTGCAGCCATCCCTTGAAAGAACGCCCCACCAACAGCACACCCACCAGCCACAAAACCGCCAACGCGGCCAAAGCGATGTTGACCACCCTGCGCGCCTGCCAGAGATCGTTTTTGACGGATTCCACGTCTTGAAGCGGAACCTGGCGCGGGTCGAGCAAATTGACCGCGTTCGGGGCAGCATTCACTTCTTCGGTTACAGCGGCGGTGATCATCTGCTCCCACATCTGCCGCGGAGCCCCCAAAGGCACACAAAGAGGCGGCAACGCCCAATCATTCCGAATGGTGGCTTCCGCCCAACGGGCTGTTTCCGGCACCGTGCATTCCCGAAACTGGCTCAACAACCAGGAAGTCAGCGGGGTGGCATTAGCCCGGACGGCTTGCTTCCAGGGCGTCAGCGCGACTTCCACTTTGGGCGGTGCCCCGGGGGTCTTCAACCACAGCATCAGGGCATTTGCCCCCTGGGCAACCACCGCGTGCACAGCCTGCTGAGGGGCAACGTACGACACCAGCGTCCGCCACTGGGCCGCGCTCAAAGCATCCAAAGCCCGCCAGAACACCAACGTGCGGTCGCTGGAAGGCGTTTGCTGAACTTGCTTGTGGACATAGGCTTTCCCCAAACTCGCCAGCGATTCAGGCCCCACCCAATAGGTTTCGACCGCTTCGGCCAGCGTAGGGGCGTCGTATATGACGTGAAAAGCCCGTTGCGTCACGCCCAGCACCGGCAGGAACAACAACACCCCCAGCAAGATCAACCCGCCCAAGGCTTTTGCCAGACCATCAAGCACGCGCATGTTCGCCTCCTTGAAGCACAGGTTGTGGTGCGACCGCCGCCAGGTACATTCCCACGCCAATCAAGGTGCCGCCCAACACAAAAGGCCAGGTGACCGCATCGCCCAGCCAGAAGACGCCGACCAAAACCCCTACCACCGGCTGCGCAAAAAAGGTCAGGGCCGCCGTACCACTTTCCAGATGAGCGAAAGCGTAATTCCAAAGGAACATAGCCGCCGCGGTCGCGCCCAAGGCCACATAGAAAATGCCCGCCACCGTGCCCCACGAAATGCCTTCCCAACGCACCTGACCGCTTTGCCACACCGCCAGCGGCAACACCACCGGCAAACCTCCCAGCATTGCGCCCCAACTGACTTGCAGAGTATCCAGCCGGCGGGTCAGTGCCCGCACCAACACAGAATACAGCGCCCAACCCAACGCCCCCAGCAAAAGCGCCAAATTGCCCAGAAACATCGCATCCAGGCGCGCCTGTCGGGGATCGATGACCAGCAGCACCCCCACGGTCGCCACAATCAGCGCCACGGCCTGAGCGCGGCTCAGGCGCTCGTGCAACAACAGAGCGCCAAAAAGCACCACAAAAGCAGGGGTTGCCGTCGTGACCAACGCGCCATTAGAGGCCGTGGAAAGATGAGTACCGATAAATTGAATGCCCAAGGTCAGGCCAAAGCCCATTGCCCCCACCGCCAGCACCTCGAACCAGGTGCGCCGGTCCCAGTGGATGCCTCCACGCCACCACACGAAAGGCCATAACACCAGCAACGCCAGCGACAAGCGCACCGTCAACAAAACAAACGGTGGCATGACCTCCATGATGACTTTAATGGCAGGGTAAAGACCACCCCAAAAAGCCGAGGCGCCCAACCCCGCCAACACAGCAGTGGTACGCGTGGACATAGCGCAATTGTACCAACAAGAAGCCAGGAAGCAAACAGCCAGAGCGGCATTCACCGTGAAGCGAGGCGCAATGGCATCGTCTCCCACCAGGCACCCGCAAAGGGAGAAGGCAAGAAGCCATTAAAAGCAAAAAGCCCCGCCAGAGGCGAGGCTTCGACTGGCCAGACACACCATGTTAGATCGCGCTGACCACGTTGCTGAACACGTTCCCGATTGCCGGGCCCAAAATGGCCAAAATAGCAATCACAACAATAGCCACCAACACAAGAATCAACGCATACTCTACCAGGCCCTGGCCTTTCTCTTTCGGAGCAAACAACATAGCGATTCACCTCCTTTCCGATGGGATGCGCCCCTTGCGGGACGTTTTCATTATACCATACGGTATCCGCTTTTGTCACCAAAAAAGTTACAATTCCGTTTCAATTGACCTGGGGCGCCAGCACCTCAAACACAATCCGGTTTTCGCCATCGTCGTTGCTGACCGTCATAGTGCCCCCAAGCATTTCGACCCGCTCACGCAGCAAACGCAACCCCATGGGGGCGTTAGGCCCTTCAGTATCGACTTCAAGCAAGTCGCCGTTGTCGGTCATCTCGACCTTGACCTGGCGCTCATCTAAATCGAGGCGCACAGCCACGCGGGTAGCCTTGCGGTTGTGAATAGCGGTCGAAACCAGTTCCTGAATGGTACGGAAGACGAACACTTCCAGATAACCCGCATAGCGCCGCTCCTCGCCAAAGATCCGCACTTCAATCTGGGCTTCCCCTTGCTTGCTCAACGTCTCCAAATACCGCTTGACGGTGGGCACCAACCCCAGATCATCGAGCATCATGGGGCGCAATTCGAAAATAAACTCGCGCACCTGCTGAAACGTGTGCGCCGCCGCAGTTTTCAGGGCTTGCAATTCCTGGCGGGCGCTATCAGGGTCTACCTCGAACAAGCGGCTGGCAATCTCGGTTTGCAAGATGAAGTTGGAAAGCGCCTGCGCGGGGCCATCGTGCATCTGGCGAGAGAGCCGCTGCCGCTCGGCTTCCTGTGCCTGCACCAACATCTCGAGGACAGCCAGCGAATTTTCATTGCCACCCGGGCGCGCCGAAGGCTGCTGCTCACTGGCCTTTTGCAAAGCCAGCAAAGTCTCTTCAAAACGCCCCAACGCTTCATACACCTGCTGCAACTTCTCCAACTGGCCGCGCATGATGAGATACCGCTGCTGGGCATCCAACGCGCTTTCGCACGCCGACGCAAGGTCTTCCCACTGCTTGCGCTCGCGCATTTGCTTCACGTAAGCCACCACCGAGGCGCTTTTTTGACCCAACCGGCTCACCTCGGCCTGGCTCTGTTCCAGCATCAGGGCAACTTCCCGCTGCTCGCGGCGCGTGTCTTCCAACGCCTTGCGAATCAACTCGGCAAACGAACCCTCCTGGGCCTGCTCTGCTGCCGGTTTAGGTTGTGCCTCTCCCGCGGGTAACTCATTCATGGCAAGCCTCCTCCAAAAGCGTTAAGCCATCCGCACCCAGCCATGTTGCAAAGCATAAACGGCCGCCTGTGTGCGGTCTTCCAGTTGCAACTTGCGCAAAATCGCCGTAACATGATTTTTCACCGTTTGCTCGCTAATACCCAGTTTGCGCGCAATACCTTTGTTGCTCATGCCCTGGGCGAGCAATTGCAACACTTCCATCTCCCGAGGGGAAAGGGGCAACATCGCCCGCTGGGCATCGAGCCAGGCCGCCCGGGCAGCAGCATCCATCACCTGCTTTTCCACCACATAGCGCCCCGCGGCCACGTGTCGAATGACCTCGGCCAGCCACGCGGGAGGCACCTCCTTGCTGCAATAAGCCGCCGCGCCTTCAGCCAGGGCCTGGCGCTGCTGCGCCTCATCGTCATACGCGGTCAGAAGCACAATGCGGGTCGGCAAGCCCTCCTGCCGCGCCCGTCGCACCACATCGTGGCCGTTGAGGTCAGGCAAATTGACATCCACCAATGCCACATCAGGGCGCAAGCGGCGCATGACTTCCAACGCGGCTTCGCCCGAGGCAGCCTCGGCCACCACTTCCAGCCCTTCTTCCAACGAAAGCACATCGTGCACCCCCCGCCGGAAGACCGGATGGTCGTCTACCACCAAAAGTTTGATCACGGCCATGCCCAAAGTATAGCACAACTCCCCCGCCAGGCGTACACCGTCATGTGAGTTCCTCCCAGGCGCGGCCCCCAACCCTGAGAGTTCGCATACAGCGGTGTGAGCCCGGCCGTCAGGTGCGGATACCAATCGGGGAAAGCCACCAACACGCGCACGTGCTGGCGGTCGAGAAAAGCGCACAACGCCCGCTCATCTCCGATGAACGGGATGACCTCTGGCGAGACCAAACCGGCCATATCTACCAGCGGGAAGTCGGTAAAATACCCCATTGCGCCAATATCATGCGCTGCTACCACCGTGCCGGCGGGCAAATGGGAAGGCAACCAACGGGCCGCGGCGACCATTTCACTCTCCACGAAGGCCACGTCGCGAGCATAGGCGCGCGCGCCAATGCCCAGGAAGAGGAGCCCAGCCACCCCCGCGGCCAGTGCCCAGGTACGGGAAAGCGCCCACGCGGCAGTCAACCGGCCTTCCCAATGAGGCCAGGAAGCCGCCAGCCCGCGCCACCCCCACACCAATAACACCGGCACCACCGGCAGCACATACCGCCCATGCTGATATGCCACCGGAAGCCGAACCGCATACGCCGCGACGTGCAACCCCGCCCACAGCGGCGCGGCCATCCACGCCCAGCGGCGAGCGCGCACATCGGCAATCACCTGGGCTATCGCGGGCAACAGCAACACGCCGCCCATGCCCGCCAGCAACGGCGCGCTCACGTGCCCAAAGCGGCGCCACAACGGCCATTGGCGCAAGATGGCATATTCTGCCTGCTTGGCGTAAAAGGTGTTCGGCCAAATATGCCCCGAAAGCCAGGCATTGAACCCCAAATAGGGCCCAAAAAGCAAACCAAACCCCACCCCCAACGCCACGACCTGTCGCGCCCATTGCCCCCACGGTAGCCGCGGCTGCCCTCGCGGCGGACAGCACGCCTGCAACAGCCACGCCGCCGCCACAGCCGGCAACGCCAACATTGCCTCAGGCCGCAACCAGACCGCCCCCCCCACCGCCGCGCCCCACGCCAGGCCGCCCCAGCGCCGCGCCGCACGGCCTCCCCAAAGCACCAACGCCGTCATCAGCAGGGCAAACAGGGCTGTTTCCATACCCGAAAGAGCAGCCCAAACCAGGTGCCATGCTCCCGCCACGCTGGCCCCCACAGCCCACGGCCACCATCCTCCACGCGTCGGCAGCATTGCACGCCACCACGCCCACACCAGCAGCCCCAACGCCGTCAGTGTCACCCAGCCCAGGGCAGTGCTCCACACCAGCGGCGAAAGCCCAAGCCTCTGCCCCGTGGCCTGCAGCACCACCCACAAAGGTGCCGTCACGCCCGCGGAGGGCACCCCCAGGCGGTACGCCCACTGCCCCCACGTTGCCAGGTTGCGGGCATAGGTCTGATGAATCCAGGCGTCATCCAGCGGGAAACCCCAGCGGTAAGCCATCTTCGCCGCGGTGATGAAAACGCCCATCCAAAGCGCCGCCCAAAGGGCGAAAAAGGCTGTTGCGCGCCCCCACGACACTCTCTGGCGATGCGAAGCACTCACGGCGCGGCACCCAACACAAACGCCGGCGTATAGCGGTCAACCATGCCCAGGAATTCCCACGGCGGCGGCACCGTCGGCGGATGACAATAGTAATGATTCAAGGGCCGCGGGTGGTTGGCTTCCAACACCCAGTAGCGCGCACCATAGCGGCGGGCTACCGCAGCAGCAACGTCAGAACCGCCATCGGGCACGGCCAGGCTGGGGTGGCCGGTCGCCAACGTGAACCCCGGCGGATTGTTGACCAACACCAACGCATCAGCAGGCACCCCCAACGCCGTCAACCCTTTGCCGTAACGGGCATAAGCCCGTGCGGGATCATCCCACGTCGGCTCGGTGGGCAATGGCCCAACGACCCGCCGTTGCACAACCAGCACCGAGAGTAACGCCGCTGCGGCTACCAGCCCCCACCCCAGCACCGAGAACGCTTCGCTCAAACGCCAACTTCGCCAGCGGGCCAGCGGGCGCAGAAAAACCATCAACCCTGCGGGGGCCACAGCCCACAACAGCGGCTGCACGGCAGCCCCAGCGTGGAAAAAGCCCCCGCGCGCGCCGGAGAAGGGGAAGACCACGCTCATCAGCAACCACAACAACAACCACATCCCCGCGCCCACGCGCACGCGCCGATCTTTGCGCCAGCGCCACAGCCCGGCCAGCACCATAGGCAACCACACCACCGCGCCCTGCACCGCCAGCGCCGAAGTTAAATTTGTGCCCGCAGCATGAAGTCGTGCGCTCACGATCGCCTTCCAACCCGAAGCCCACCAGTGAGCGAAAGTCAACTGTGAAGCAGGATAAGCGTAAAGTTCGTTGTAATTCGTCAGCCACAACGTGCGCCACCCGCCCGGTGCGAAAGGCGTGCCAAAGGCCGCCAGGTTGCGCCAGAACCACGACACCATGACCACAGCATACCCCAGCAATACTTCCAGGTAAGGGCGCAGGCTACGGCGACGGGCCAGCGCCAAACCGACCCAGGCCGCCAGCAACCACAAAAAGCCTTCCGCACGCGCCAGATGCATCATCCCGGTCAGCAGCCCCAATACCAAAGGCTGCCAGCGCGCCAGGCGCCTTCCCAACAACCGGCTACCCGCCCGCAGCGGATGCAAGGCATCGGCCAGGTGCAGGGCTTCCGGCCAACCCAGCACCAAAAAGAACAGCGCGCCCAACACCATCAGCAGGGTAAAAGTGTCAGGCACGGCCAGATACGGCAAGTAAAAACCCGAGGCCACGGCCAGCCCGCCGCTCAACAGCGCCAGAGCGCGCTTGCGGGTCAGACGAAACGCCAACAACGCCGTGAGGGGCGGCACCAACAAAGCCAGGGCGAAAAACGGCCAGCGAGCCGCAGCAAACCCGCCGTGCCCTGCCACGCGGATGCCCCACGCCGCGACCAACGCCGCCAACGGCTGCCAGTAAGCAAAGCCAGGGTGCGGCACCCCTTTCGGGTCATCAAGGTAATTCCACAAAAATGGCTCCGCCGCCGTGCCGTGCGCAAGCTGCTGCCCCATCAGCGTGTAATAATCGGCATCCATATAACCGGGGCTGTGCTGAAACATGGCGACACCAGCCAGCACCAGGGCTTCCAGCACCATCAAAAGCACCCAATCGCGCAGTTTCATCATCGCCTCCCGAAAATCAACAAGCCGCGACTTCCGTAAATATCGGTTGGGAAGTCGGCCAAAAGGGCGTATTCCTGCCAAAACCACGGCTGCGAAAGCAAACTCTTGCGGCCGTACACTTCCAGAATGACAATGTAATCGGGTTGGTTGTCACGAATCAGGCGCGCCGGCACGGCATAGTTGATGACGTAATCTGAAGCCGGCAAAGGGAAGTAAGCCAGCGTTTCCGGGCTGTTCAGCCCCGCCAGGTCGAGGATGCGTGCGCCCGTATCATAGCCCAGCACCCCCACGTCGCCGGCGGCAATGGTCACCGCCAAAGGGTCCGGCTGCAACCGGGGAGCCAGGAAACGCGCCGCCTGGTGGTAAAGCAATTCCAGGCGATACCAGGCCATGCTGGGTGCAGGTGCGAGGCGGCCATGACTGGGATGCCATTGCCAGGTTGAGAGCGGCACCACCAACGGCACCAAAAAAGCCACACTCAGGAAAGCAAAGCGCACGCGCGGGCGCCGCAACGCTTTCCCCACCACCCATACGCCAGCCAAGATACCGAAAAAGTAAGGCGGCAAAGGGGGCGTAAGATACCAGCGAAAAATCAAGGGGTTAGCAAGGGCAAAAGCCGCAAAATACACCACCGGGAAAGCCATCCACGGCCACAGGCGCGCCTCACGCCGCACCAGCCAGCGTGCACCTACCACGAAAAGCGTCGGCCACAACACCAGCCCCACGGCAATGAAAGCCGGGGAAAGCCAGGTCTGCAACAAAAACGGCGTGGCGTAATGCTGCAACAGCCGCACCAGCGCCGCATTGGCCGATTGCCGGTACACCAACTGCTTGGCAACCATCGAATGCGGCAGCCAGGCGCCGTAATAAATGCGCGCAAAAACCAGCCAGCCACCCACCAGCAGTCCCCCCGGCAGCCAGGCCCGCCACCAGCGCCACCACGCAACCCAAGGGCTTCCACCTCGGCAGCGCGCCTGCTGCCACCCTCGCCACAGGTCGTCGGCGAACACCAGCAACCCCAGCAACAACGCATCGGGACGCGTCAAAAAAGCCAGCGCGCCGGCAACAAACGCCCATTCGCGCTTTCCCACCACATAAGCATAGACCATTGCCGTCAAAAGGAAAACGTACACGCTGGTTTCCATCCCCCCAATGGCAAATGTCACACTCCACGGTGCCACCGCCCAGGCCAGGGCGAAAACATATCCCACCTCAGGCACACGCAGCCGACGGGCCAACCGCATCACCAGCAAGGCCGTAGCAGCATCGGCCAGGGCATTCGTTCCCCACGCCAGCCAGGGGAAAGGCGCCTGTGTGCCACCGCTGAACACGCCCAGCAAAGCCATCCAGAGCGCATAAAGTGGCGTCGTCGTGCCCAAGACGTGCTGGCCGGGGTTATACACCAACCCCCACCCCGCCAACAGATTACGGGCATAGCGAAAAGTAATGAACGCGTCGTCAATGGTGCGCGGGCCGGGCACCAGCCGGAAGACCAACACAACGCCCGCCAGCAGCCACGGCAACCCTCGCCTCCATCGACTGCGGTTCATTCCAACAATGCCTCCGGCGAAAGCACCACCGGTGCGCGGCTCGCCCACCAACGCACAGTATACAGCAAGACCCACACCACCAGCGGTTCAAAGAAACACATCCCCACCGACGCGCACACCCCACTGGCCGAAAACAACCGTCCTCCCCAGAACAGCCACGGCAACACCCAAAACACAGCCAGCGTCAGGGCAGCCGCCAGGCGACCATACGTTTTCCAGCGACTGCTCCAATACGCCCACACCCACAAAAGGGGCAACAAAAGCAGCACCTGGTCAGCCGGGACCACCCGTCCGCCGATCAACAAAGAGCCCACCACCGTCAACGCCGTCGTCCAGGCAGCCTGATAGGCCGACTGTCCCCACGAAGCCGCCCATTCGGTCAGCACCGCGACGGCCACGACGGCAATCAACAGCCAGCCCACCTGCCGCCCCACCCCCGGCACAGCATGCACCAAAGCCAGGCGTGGCGAAGCCGCGGCTTTGAACCGCCACAGCACGAAAGCCATTTCCAGCCCCCAGGAAGGCAAAAGCCAAAACGCCAGCACGAGCATGACCGTCATGCCCCCCCAGAACCCCCGCCACAAGCGCCACCGCCGCCGTGAAGCCGACCACAGCAGCAAAAACAGCGCAGGGTAAAGCGCCACGCCGGGTTTGATCAGCGCCAGCGCCAGCGCAACCCCCGCCAGGTCGTCGCGGCCATCGAGCAGCGCAGCGAGAGCCACCATCAGCAACAACAAAACCAACACTGCCACATCGGCGCGTCGCAAGGCCACCACGGCAAAATAGCCCGTCAATGCAAAAGCCCCCAACACAACCGCACCGCTGCCGCCCAATCGCCAGCGCAAACTACGGGCAGCCAGCGCCACCACAGCCACCATCGCCAACACCGACCCCCACATCGCCCAGATGCGAGCGACGGCAAAATCTTTCAGCAACGCCAAAGGCGCAAACAACACCAGCGCCATGGGGAACGGGTAAGGCTGCGGGGCAACCGCGAAACCATCGCGTTGCGACCAGCCATACAGCAGCGCCAGGCGGTGGTAGGGGTCTTCCCCGCCGATGAGGAAAGCCCGCATCGCCTCCCAGGGATAACGCAACGTCTCACCGCCGGGCCAGCGATGCACCACCCACGCGCTGAGTGCATACACCCCCACCAGGGCCACCACAGCCCCCGCAACCACCATGAGCAGGCGAAACACCCCCGCCCGCACGGTGCGCGGCTCTCCTCTCATCATGCCGCTTCCTCCGTGCCAGCATGCACCACAAACGGCGCGTACCGGGCAACCAACCGCCCGGGCACCCGTCCGCGAATGCGTACACCGCCGCGATGGTGTTGCACTTCCTCAACCTGCCCCATCTCGTGAAACAGCGCAATCAGGCCACCTTCTTCATAGGGCAAATCCACCACAATGGGCTCATAGGTGGCATACAGTTTTTCGGAAACCGCCTGGAGCAGTTCGGGAATGCCGTCGCCTCGCAGCGCCGAAATCGCCACCGCATGGGGGAAAGCCTGCAAAGCCTCGGCGGCTTTTTCAGGCGCGGGCAAGCGGTCGATTTTATTGAGCACCGTCAACACCGGAATGTGCTCCGCCCCAATCTCGGCCAGGGTTTGCAACACCGCCTCAGCCTGGGCTGCAGCCTGAGGATGCGTAATGTCAATGACGTGCAACAACAAATCGGCTTCGGTAATCTCTTCCAGGGTGGCGCGAAAAGCCGCCACAAGCGAAGTGGGAAGTTTTTGAATGAAGCCCACGGTGTCGGTAAACAAGGCCAAGTGACCGCCGGGCAGTTCCACGCGCCGGGTGGTTGGGTCGAGGGTGGCGAAAAGTTGATCGGCCACGTACACATCGGCCTGGGTCAAGCGGTTGAGCAAGGTCGACTTCCCTGCGTTGGTGTAGCCTACCAGCGCAACCACCGGCAAGCGGTTCTTGCGGCGGCGGGTACGGTGCCGCTGGCGATGGGCGCGCACTTTCTCCAGTTCTTTGCGCAGGTTCGCCATGCGGCGGCGAATATCGCGCCGGTCGACTTCCAATTGCCGCTCACCCGGGCCGCGCAGCCCCACACCGCCCATGCGGCCGGCGCGGCCACCGCCACCGCCCGTCTGCCTTGCCAGGTGCGTCCAGGCGCGGGTCAACCTCGGCAGGCGGTATTCGTACTGCGCCAGTTCGACTTGCAGCGCCCCTTCACGCGTCTGAGCATGTTGGGCGAAAATATCCAAAATCAGCGCCGTACGGTCAAGCAGGCGCACTTTTTCACCAAAGGCGTTCTCAAGTTCCCGCAGGTGGCGCGGCGAGAGTTCGTCGTCGAAAATGACCACGTCTGCCTGGAATTCCTCTACCAGCGCCTTGACTTCCTCCACCTTTCCCGGGCCAATAAAGGTTTTGGGGTGAGGGTGGTCAAGGCGTTGGGTGGCTTCCCCCACCACCTCCAACCCTGCCGTTTCGGCCAGGCGCGCTAACTCGGTCAACGAGTCTTCCAAAGGCAAAAGTTGGGGTTTCCCCCGTAGGGAGACCCCAACCAAAAAAGCACGTTCTCGCGGCGGCTGCGTCGGTTGGCTCACTTTTTCAGCCATGCCACCAGCCACTCCATGGCCTCGCGCAGTTTGGCCGTGTCGGTGCCTAACGAAATGCGCACGAACCCTTCCCCGTGCGGGCCAAAGACCACGCCAGGCGTCATGCTCACACCAGCTTCTCGCAAGGCGCGATCACAAAAGGCCTTGCTGTCGGTTTCGCCTTCCGGCAGGGGGTACCAGACATACAACGAGGCTTTGGGGGTTTCCACAGGAATGCCCGCGGAGCGCAAGGCCGCGACCACAATATCCCGCCGCTCCTGATAAATGGCATTCCGCTCGGCCACCCAGGGCCACACCCGTTCATCGGTCATCGCCACAATGCCGCCTTCCAACACCGGCAGGAATTGCGAGGTATCGACCTGCGATTTGTAGATATGCACATAGCGCACCACATCGGGGTTCCCCACCATCATGCCCAAACGCCAGCCCGCCATGTTGAAGGCCTTGGAAAGCGAGTTGAACTCGACGGCCACTTCTTTTGCACCCGGCACCTGCAAAATGCTGGGGGCTTCATAGCCGTCGTAGGTGACGTCCACATAGGGAGCGTCGTGTGCGATGAGGAGGTCGTGCTTGCGGGCAAAGGCCACTGCCTGCTCGAAAAAGTCCAGCGAGGTAACGGCCGTGGTGGGGTTGTTGGGGTAATTCAGCCAGAGGATCCTGGCGCGCTGCAATACCTCCGCGGGGATGGCCTCGAGGTCGGGGAGGAAGCCATTTTCCGGCAAGAGGGGGACGAAATATGGCTCGGCCCCCGCCAACACGGTGCCCGCCCGGTAGGTGGGATAGCCAGGATCAGGGATGAGCACCACATCACCGGGGTTGAGCATGGCCTGGGCGAGATGAAACAGCCCTTCTTTGGAGCCGATCAGCCCCAGCACCTCTGTGGCAGGGTCCAGGGCCACCTGGAAACGGCGCTGATAGTAATCTGCCACCGCCTGTTTGAAAGCCGGGGTGCCGCCGTAGGTAGTGTAGCTGTGGGTGTCTGGACGACGTGCCGAAGCCACCAACGCCTCGATGACAAAATCAGGCGGCGGCAGGTCGGGCGCGCCAATATCAATGCGGATGATATCTTTACCTTCGGCACGCAGGGCTGCGATGCGCTTGCCCAGTTGAGCAAAAAAGTAGGCACCAAATCCAGCGAGGCGGTCGGCAGATTGGAACGACATGGGTCACTCTCCTTTCTTGAGATAAGCGGCCAGTTTGGAAAATATGCCACTTTTGCCCGATTCATCGGGAGGTTCTTCACGTAAGGGAAGCAAAACATGGAAAGTGGAACCCGGGCACTTTTCTTCATCGTAACCGGGAGATTCCACCCAAATGGAGCCGCCGTGGGCTTCGACAATGCCACGGGCAATAGCCAGCCCCAGCCCCGGGCCGCCTCCCTTGAAACGCGTCTTCCCGCTGGAATGGGTTTGGGGGTCTCCAAGACGCCCAAATTTATCGAAGATGATGTGCTGGTCTTCCGGTGCAATGCCAATGCCGGTATCGGCGACCCACACTTCCACAAAGCCCGGCAAAAGACGCCCATCCACCGTGATGCGCCCCCCATCGGGTGTGTATTTGATGGCATTGGTCAACAGATTGCGGAACACCTGCTGCAGGCGCTCCACGTCGCCGAAAATCAGGCGTTCACTGCCAGGAAACCGGTGAACCTTGAGGGTCAGCCGTCGCTCTTCCAACACCGGCGCAAGTTCGTCGGTCAGCGAGCGGAAAATTTGCCCCAACCATAAAGGCTGAAACGAAAGTTTCAGCATGTTGTTGTCTAACAGCGAAACATCGACCAGGTCGTCCACGATTTCGCGAATACGCTTGCTGCCGCGAAAAATGCCTTCCAAAAAAGGGCGTGTCTGCTCTCGCAAGGTCTCGGGGGCAGCGCCTTCCAGCACATCGCGCAGCATGGCGGCATAGCCCTCAATAAGCGTGAGAGGGGTTTTGAGTTCGTGGGCCGCCACGGAGATAAAATCGGATTTGGATTTGTCTAACCTCTCCAGTTCCCGCTGCACACGCTCGAGTTCGGCGGTGGTATGGTCCAACTGGGCCCGCATTTCCTGGTTTGCGGCATATTCCAGCATGTGCAACCAGTAAGGCATCAACGCGGTAATGAATTCCAGGTTTTCGCCTTCCGTCAGCCGTTCCCGCGCCACCTGAATGGTGACTTCAATCAACCGCTGGAGCGCCTCGGCGATGGTAATCACCTCGCTATCCAAATCGGTGACGGTTTGAGACCACACCCACAAGTAAACAATGGAATCCAACCAGGCAGGGTCGCCGCTGGCCGCGGCCTGCCGCAAGAGTTCGTAAAAACGCTCCAACTGAGGGCGCAACCCAACCCGCGTCGCCTCCCCCTGGGCAAGCGCTTCCAAGGCAGCCTCTAACCATGCGTCATGCAAGGAATCCAGCGTTTGAGCAAGATCCATAAGCATAGTTTACGATAAGATGAGCATTTTGCCAATAGTATGCCCAAAGCGCCCTCGCGGCCTCACCCCACCTCCTCCGCGAAAGCAATGTGCAGACGGCCAGCGTCATCATAAGTATATTGGGCAAAGAAAGGTGGCGTCTGGGGCGTGGCGGCCAGCACGCGCGGGAGCAACACCTTCAAGTCTTCGACCAGCGGGAGTTGCGACCAGTCTTCCAGCGGCACCCAGGAAACCAGCCCTTCGCGCGAGGGACGCAAAGGCGCATCAGCCGGGCGCGGCTCGCCCCGAAAGACAAACAACCCCACCCCTGGGTTGGTACCGGTATCAATGGTCACAATACCGCATAACCAGAGTGAGGCATCCAGCCCGGTTTCTTCCCGCAGTTCGCGGCGGGCTGCGGCGAGCACATCTTCGCCAGGCTGGATATGCCCGCCCACCCCATTATAAAGGTTGGCCCACAGCGGTTTATCGGGCGCGCCCTTCAACAGCAAGATTTCATCCTCGCGGGTGAGGAAAATCAACGTGCGCGGCACCAGCATATAGCGCTCGGTGCTCACCTTTTGCGCAGATTTTGGCACCTTCGCCTCCTTTTTGAAGCGTATGACATTCGGCACATCGTGCTGCGGCTAATTTTAGCGCCCCTTGCGACAAAGCACAAATTCAGGTAAGATAGAAGCGTTGATTCGGTTCTTCTTGCGAATCGCAGGGAGAACGCTACCCCACCTCATCAGGAGGAGAAGCATGCGCAAGAGACGAACTCTGTACCTCGTATTTGCGCTCCTGGTTGTGGCGGCTACCGTGTTGGCGGCCTGCGCCAAAGCCACGCCGACGCCCGCCCCCACCGAGAAGCCCGCTGCGACCGAAGCGCCCACCCAGGCACCCGCGGTCACTGAGGCCCCGACCGAGGCGCCCACCGAAGCGCCGCAGAAAGCCGCCCTGGGCACCGCAGAAAACCCCATCGTCTGGGTGTTGACCCCCTCCCAGGATACGCAAAAAGTGCTTGCTGGTGCTGAGCCAATCGCCCAATATGTCGAAGACAAGACCGGCCTGGTGATCAAGCCCGTCATCCCGACGGACTACTCGGCACAAATCGAGGCCATGTGCAGCGGCGAGGCCCAAATGGGCGCGCTGAACACCTTCGGCTACGTGCTCGCCAGCAAGAAGGGCTGCGCCGATGTGGCGTTGGCTTCCGTGCGCTACGGCTCCACCTCCTACGCGGGGCAGATCATCACCCGCCCCGACACGGGCATCAAGAGCATCAAAGATCTCGTCGGCAAGACCTTCTGCCGCCCTGACCCTGAATCCACTTCGGGTTGGGTGATGCCCAAACTGATGATGCTCGGCGCGGGCATTGACCCCGACAAAGACCTGAAGCAAATCGTCGACACCGGCGGCCACGACGCCACGGTGCTGGCCGTCTACAACGGCGACTGCGATGCCGGGGCCACCTTCCAGGATGCCCGTGTGCTGGTAGCGAAAGACTACCCCGACGTCAACGACAAGGTCATCGTCATCGCCACTTCCCCGCCCATCCCCAACGACAACATCTCCTTCCGGCCTGACTTCCCCCAAGACATGCGCGAGAAGATCGTGAACGCGCTGCTGACCCTCAACGACACCGATGAGGGCAAGGCCATGCTGAAGGGCCTGTTCTCGTGGCAGGGTCTGAAGAAAGTGGACGATCACTTCTACGATGGCTTCCGCCAGGCGCTTGAAGCCGCGGGCCTGAGCGTTGAAGACCTGAACAAATAACCACGCGTTTCTCAAGGCGGGGGAAGTCCGCTTCCCTCGCCTTGATTTTTTTATCTCCTGCCGGGCTTCCGGCCTTCCCACTTTGCGAGGGCTTTATGCTGGTTGTAGAACACCTCACCAAAGTTTACGAGGACGGCACCGTTGCGCTGAAAGACGTCAGTTTCACAGTCGAAGACGGGGAATTCCTGGTCATCATCGGCTTGAGTGGTTCGGGTAAATCCACCTTGCTGCGGTGCATCAACCGCCTGATTGAACCCACAGAGGGGCGCATCCTCTGGAACGGTGTAGACATTACCCAAACCAGTGAAGCCGAAATGCGCCGCATTCGCCGTGAAATCGGCATGATTTTTCAGCACTTCAACCTGGTCGAACGCTCCAGCGTGCTGACGAATGTGCTCACCGGCCGGCTGGGCTATCTGCCCTCGTGGTGGAGCCTGATCAACTATTTCCCTCAATCTGAGAAGCGGCGGGCTATGGCCGCGCTGGAGCGCGTGGGCATTGGCGACAAGGCCCAAAACCGCGCCGACGCCCTCAGCGGTGGTCAAAAGCAGCGCGTGGGCATCGCCCGGGCGCTCATGCAGGAACCCAAAATGATCCTCGCCGACGAGCCTGTCGCCAGCCTCGACCCGGTGTTGGCCCATTCCATTTTGGGCTACCTTGAAACCCTTAACCAGGAACAAAACATCACGGTGCTGTGCAGCCTGCACTACCTTGATTTGGTCCAACGCTATGCCACCAAAGTCATCGGCCTGCGAGACGGACGCCTGGTGTACGAAGGCACGCGTGAACAGATCCGCAACATTACCGACGCCGAATTCAAGCACATCTACGGTCAAGAAGCCCAGCGGCTCAGCGTGGGCGGATAACCCTCAAGCCTGAACTGCATAAGGAGTCATTGTGGCCGAAAAAAGCACCCCTCTTGCCAAGCCCTCCTGGCTCCAGGCCCTGCTCTCGCTGCTGGTACCCGGCCTGGGACAAGCCGTTGGCGGCGCCATTAGCCGCGGTTTCTACATCTTACTGAGCATCGTCACCCTGAGCGGGCTGGCAGTGTTTGCCGCAGCCCAGCGCCCGCGCTACCCCGACTACGCGCTCAGTTTCCACGCCTATCTTCTCTTCCTGGTGGAATCCGCGGCGCTCCTTGTCTTCCTGCTGGCGATTTACTGGCTGGCGCGGCGCTATGCCATGCGCTCGGAATTTGCCCGCAACGTCGCCACGCCGGCATTCGTCATTCTGGTCATCGTGGTGCTGGGCATCACCGCGCCGGCAATGATCGACACGGTGCTTTCCGCCGCCGACATGAAAAAGCTCTACGCGATGACCTCGCTGCTCACCGCCTTCGTGACGGTGGCCATTTGGGCGTGGAACATCTTCGACGCGGCACGCCTGCGCGGGCGAGAACATGCCCCCAGCATGGGCACCTTCTACATGCTGCTCATCGTGGGCATTCTGGTGCTGGGCACCCGCATTGTACAAATCAACCCCGAAAAGGCCATCCGGGAATACAAAGACACCGGCGTCATCCTCAGCCGCATTGTGTGGCCGTGGAAAGTCGCCTTCGACTACTCAGAATCGCAACTGGTTGCCACCGCCAAAATTCAAGCCCCCTGCCCCCCTGGCTCCACCCCGCCGCCGGTGGAACAGCCTAAAGAAGGCCAGCCGTGGGTCAGCGTTACCCCAACGTGCGGTGAGTTGAGCACTCGCGATAGCACCGGGAAACCCATCTTCGGCACCCTGCTCACCATCAAAGGCGGCGGCTTCCAGCCCAACAAGAAAGTCCACATCCAATGGGCGAACCCGCTGGGGAACGCGTTCACGCCGCGAGGCTTTGGCCCCACCGACATCGAAGTAGGCCCCGACGGCACGTTCACCACCAAACTCTACATTCCCGACGTCACGATCCCCAGCATGGCGCAAGGACCGCAGATTCACGAACTGCGGGTGGTGCAGCGCGGCACGGCGAAGTTTACCGGCAAACTGAGCAAAGAAATGAAACTCGCCCTGCAAGCCATGCTGGAAAGTATCATGATGGGCCTGATGGCGACCGCGGTCGGCATTGTGCTCAGCGTGCCGCTTTCCTTCCTGGCGGCTCGCAACCTGATGAGCACACTGCATACCACTACCCAAGGCTTTGTGGGCGGCGTGATTGGGCTGGTAGGAGGGGCCTATCTCGGCAAACTTGCCGGCGACTGGCTCACCCCCATGGTGGGTGGGCTGGAAAAAGCGCCCATCCTCACCTTCAGCATTTACATCGTGCTGGTGTTTAGCCTGGCCATTCTGGCCTATCGGTTGCTCAGTCGCGCCTTAGACAGCGTGGCCGAGCACCTGCCCCCCCTGGTTTCCCTCGGTGTGGGCATGGTCGGCATGGCGCTGGTCGGTGCGGCCGTAGGTTACGCGCTGGGGTTGGGGTACGCCCACGGCATCCTGGGCATCACCCGCGGCGCCGAAGGGGCGCTGGCTGCCGCCCCCCACACAGCCCTGCTCGGCGCGGTGCTGGGGGCCTTCCTGGGCGCTTTTTGGGCCTGGCGGCTGGGCACCAGCAGCACCATTCCCATTGGGCAAATGATCTACGCCGCGGTGCGGCTCATGCTCAACATCGGGCGCTCGATTGAGCCGCTGATTTGGGCCATTATGGGCGTCATTTGGGTTGGCCCCGGCCCGTTTGCCGGTTTCATCGCCCTGACTATCCACTCGGTGGCCGCCCTCGGCAAACTTTACTCAGAAGCCATCGAAAGCATCGACCCTGGCCCCATCGAGGCTTTGCAAGCCACCGGCGCCAGCCGCCTCCAGACCATCGTCTATGCGGTGGTGCCGCAAGTCATGCCGCCTTTCACCGCCTTCACCCTCTACCGCTGGGACATCAACGTCCGCATGTCCACCATCATCGGTTTGGTCGGCGGCGGTGGTATCGGCTTCCTGCTCATTCAGTGGATTCACCAGTTCCAATACGAGCAAGCCGGGCTGGCCGTGTGGCTCATCACCATTACCGTGGCAACGCTCGACTTCGTCAGCGCGAGCATTCGCGAAAAAATGGTATAGCCGGGCACCAAGGCCTTCCCCACAGCCCCTTGTCATCTGGCAAGGGGCTGTTTTGATGATTTTCATGGATGGTATAATCTCGGCCATGCGTCATGGGCTGTGGTTCACGCTGAGGCTGGCCGTGCTGGCCGCAGCAACAAGTCTGCTGATATTGCTTTTGGGGCGAGTATGGGTCATGTGGCGGGCAGCGCCCTTCATCACATCACCGTCAGAAGCACCAACCCGCCGGGTCGCCATCGTGTTTGGCGCCGGGCTGTGGCGTGATGGCTCCCCCACCCCCGTGCTGCGCGACCGCGTGGCCACGGCAGCCGACCTCTATTTCCAGGGGAAGGCACAAAAATTGCTCTTTAGCGGAGACAACCGCTTTATCAATTACAACGAGCCGGAAGCCATGCGCCGCTATGCACTCAGCCTGGGCGTGCCCGACGACGCCATTGTGCTCGACTACGCCGGTCGGCGCACATACGACACCTGCTATCGCGCCAGAGCCATCTTCGGCGTCGAGCAGGCGCTGGTAGTGACACAACGCTTCCACCTTGCCCGCGCCGTTTACACCTGTCGTGCCTTAGGCATTGATGCCATCGGCGTGCCTGCCGACCGCCGCCGTTACCGCACCTTGCCGTACATTTACTGGAACGCCCGCGAAGTGCTGGCCTCAGCACGGGCGTTGCTCGACGTTCACGTCACCCACCCTTTGCCTGTGCTGGGCAAGTTCGAACCCATCTTTCCGGAGGAAACCCCATGATCGACCGCGACCAAGCCCTCGCCATTGTGCACGAATTCGTGCAAAGCCCTAATCTGCGCCGCCACATGCTGGCAGTGGAAGCCGCGATGCGCTTCTATGCCGAAAAATTTGGTGAAGACGTCGACAAATGGGGCATCACCGGCCTGCTGCACGACTTCGATTGGGAAATCCACCCCACGCTGGAAGAACACCCCACAGCAGGCGCCCCCATTTTGCGGGAACGCGGCGTGCCGGAAGAGATCGTCCACGCCATTCTCACCCACGCCGACCACACCGGCGTGCCCCGCGAAACGCTGATGGAACACGCCCTCTACGCGTGCGACGAAATCACCGGCCTGATCACCGCCGTCGCGCTGGTGCGGCCTTCCAAATCACTTTACGACCTCAAGGTAAAATCGGTCAAGAAAAAATGGAAGGACAAATCGTTCGCGGCCGGCGCCGACCGGGAGGCCATCCGCCGCGGGGCCGAGGAAATTGGCATTGATTTGTGGGAACACGTCGGCAACGTCATCGAGGCCATGAAGCGCATTGCCCCCGAACTCGGGCTCGACGGCTCGTTGGCCTCTTCGTAGCACGCTGCAGCGCTTTCCAAAATATGCTACACTATAAACATCGCGGCGCGCCTGCCCCATAGCAGGACGTCCACCCCAAAGTTCACCGCGCACGCCCGCGCTCACCGGCCACGGAAGGAGGAGGTGCCATGCTTAGCGGGAAAGGAATGTATTTGTGGAAAATCTACCGCTGTGAAAACGGCGACCCGCAGGCCATTGCCAACGTTGCGGCAGAAGCCGGACTTTCACACGTGCTGATCAAAATTGCCGACAACGGCGGCATCTACAATTACGACTGGGACAACCATCGCGACTTGGTGCCGCCGCTGGTCAGCGCGCTCAAGGCCAAAGGCATCACGCCCTGGGGATGGCACTACATTTACGGCCGCGACCCGGTTGCTGAGGCTCGCACCGCCGCCCGACGCACCCAGCAACTGGGGCTGACGGGCTATGTCATCGACGCCGAGGTAGAATTCGAAGCCCCTGGCATGGCCGAAAAAGCCAAGACCTTCATGAACACCCTGCGGCGCGAAATGCCTTCGGGGGTGCTCATTGGCCTGAGTTCCTACCGCTTCCCCAGTTATCACCCGGCCTTCCCCTGGCGCGAGTTCCTCGACCAGTGTGACTTCAACATGCCGCAGGTCTATTGGATCACCGCCCACAACCCCGGTGCCCAACTGACCCGCACCGTGCGAGAATTTCGCGCCATGTATCCCAATCAGCCCCTTTTGGCGGCCGGTTCGGCTTACAAATACGGCACCTGGGTGCCTTCGGCCGCCGAAATTCGGGAATTCCTGCAAACGGCCGTCAACCTGGGCGTGCATGCGGCCAACTTCTGGGAATGGCACCTCACCCGCGATTTGCTCGACCCCAGCATCTGGAAAGCGATTGCCGACTTCAAGTGGCCCGACAGCCCCCCGCCGGTGCCCCAAGACATCACCGAAAAATTCATCGCTGCTCTCAACACGCGCAACGCCGATACCGTCACCAACCTTTACACCGAGCGGGCGGTGCATGTCACCAGTGCCCGCACCGTCACAGGCAAGGCAGCCATCCACTCGTGGTACACCACTTTCTTCAACAACCTGCTGCCCAATGCCACCTTCCGGCTCACCGGCCACTCAGGCACGGGCAACTCCCGGCATTTCACCTGGGAAGCCACCTCCAGCGCCGGGCAGGTGCGCAACGGGAACGACGTTTTTGGGCTGCTGGATGGCAAAATCGCCTATCACTACACCTTCTTCACCATCGAACGCTAAAAAGCACCCTCGCGAGCAACAAATCAAAAAGCCTGGCGGCTGGTAACCGCCAGGCTTTTTCTTTGCCTTGGGCTTGGGGCTTCTAAGCCTTTATTTGACAATGGTGATGCTCACCTTGCCGTCTTGCGAAGCCACCATCAGCATGTGCATCTTTCCCTGGGGATCAGTCACCTGCAAAGTCCAACCGTTCTGGTCGTCGCCCACTTTGGTGGTCACTTTATAGCCCTGCCGGGCAAAGGTCTGATCGAAGAATTGCATCACCTGGGCCACCGTCATGTCAGGCACCGTGTAAATGCTCGACGTGCCCATCTGCATTTCCAGCGTGGCACCCGGCGGCAGCGGAACAGGCGCTTTGGCGCCTGCCGCGCCAGGCGGCGGGGTAATTTGAATATTGCCATTGAGGTTGGAAAGCGTGGTGGTAATGGTCACTTCCACGGGGACTTGCTGGCCGTTCTGTTCCACCTGGCCTTCCACCCGATAAAAAGCACTCACCATCGTGCCATCTTGCAACACGCTCACCTCGCCTTGCACCTTCGTCACCCGGGCGTTGGTCGCGCCGCTCAATTGCGGAATTTCCATCAACAGCCCTTGCCAGTCCTGCTTCATGGCTGCTAAATCTTGCGAAGCGTTGTAGGTATAGCGGTAGACCTTCATCCCTTCCACCGTGCCCGTCCCGTTGGCCTTCCAATGAGCAGGATCGGCCAGTTCCGAGTCCATGGCATCCGTCACCAACGCTTCAGGGTTGTCGAAGTTTTGCGAGGCCGGCACAGAAATCCATTCATTGCCGGAGCGATACCACGTCGTGCCGCCGACCGACACCGTTTCCATAACCGGCTGGCCGTTCTGAACAATCACCTGCCGCGAAGCCTGACCGCGGACGTAATCGGTTTCAATCTTGTAAAGGTCATACGCTTTCCCTGCCGCTTTGACGTGAACGACCATTTCCTGGTGAAAACTCTTCAAAATCGTGCTTTCTTCAGGCGAAAGCCAGTTCATCGCGTTGGCCTGCCCACCCCCGCCATTCTGCTGACCAGGCGCTTCCTGCGTCATTATTTGGGCACCCTGGGTCATCGCCGCCTCCACGGTCGGGCCTACCTGACTCGCCAGGGCCTGCGCGGTGGGCGCCAGTTCCCCAGCCTTTTTGGCAAAATCGAGCACCGACGAAAGGCTACAGGCCAACAACAGCATGGCTGCAAACAACGAAACCGCTAAAACCTTCCTGCGCATCATTTACCTCCTCAACAAAGAATGCCTGGGAAATGGCTTCAATGGAACTCCAATGCCCCCGAGCATAAGGTGGGCCTTCCCAACCATAAGGAAAACCCCGCACTTTCAGGCCTTATTGTACCGCACAACCGTTTCAAGACACAAAAACCTGCCGTCCTCCCCAGAACGGCAGGTTATGGGCCTGAGCCACCGACGGGACTTGAACCCGTGACCGTCCGCTTACGAGGCGGATGCTCTTCCGACTGAGCTACGGTGGCACCGCCGCAATTATACCCGAGAACCCCAAAATTTTGGGAGGATTTCGGAAAAACCGGCCCAACCGCCTCGCGCCACTTGACACCCGCTTTTGGCCTGTGGTATGCTCAACGCCGCTTCGGCTGGGAGAGGTGTATTAAGGAAGAAGTTCACTCGCATAAGGGTAGCAGCGGTGGAACTCGAAGAACGCCTCGCGTGGATTGGGCTCAGCATGGTCAAAGGCATTGGGCCGGTGCGCTTTCGCCGCCTGGTGAACCATTTTGGCAACGCCCGCGCCGCCCTGGAAGCCACCCCCGCCGCGCTGGAAGCCGCGGGGTTGCCCCCGACCGTCACCCGCGCCCTGCTCCATCTGCGGCATAACCTCGACCTCCCTCGCCTGTGGGAAAGATGGCGTCAGCAAGACATTGACGTGCTCATCTGGGAAGACGCCGCCTACCCCCACCGGCTGAAACAAACCGAACACGCGCCGCCGGTGCTGTATGTGCGAGGACGCCTCACGCCCGAAGACGACTGGGCCATCGCCGTGGTGGGCACCCGCAAAATGAGCGCTTATGGGCGGCAGGTCGCCGAAGAAGTGGCAGGGCTTCTGGCCTCACACGGGGTGACGGTAGTGAGCGGGCTGGCCCGCGGCATTGACGGCGCAGCCCACCGCAGCGCCCTGCGGCACAACGGTCGCACCGTGGCCGTGCTTGGAAGCGGCGTCGACACCATTTACCCGCCGGAGCACCGCCATCTGGCAGCCCAAATCGTTGCCCACGGCGCGCTGCTGAGCGAATATCCGCCGGGCACGCGCGCCGAAGCCCTCAACTTCCCGCCCCGCAACCGCATCATCGCGGGGCTGAGCATCGCCACCGTGGTGGTGGAAGCCGGACGCAAGAGCGGGGCACTCATCACCGCAGCCTTTGCAGCCGACCAGGGGCGCGACGTTTTCGCCGTGCCGGGCAGCATTTACGCCGAGCAAAGCCGGGGCACCAACTGGCTGCTGGCACAAGGGGCGCGGCCGCTTACCGCCGCCGAAGACGTCCTGGAAGCCCTTGACCTCGGCCTGCTCCCCCAACGGCAATCGGCGCGCCGCACCTTACCCACCACGCCCGAAGAAGAGCGCCTGTTAGCCACCCTCGGCAACACGCCCCTCCATGTGGACGAGATTAGCGCCCAATTGGGGTTGCCGGTAAGCGAGGTCACGGCAACCCTCACCCTCATGGAACTCAAAGGGCTGGTGCAAGCCGTCGGTGGGATGCAATATGTCATTGCCCGATAACGGAGGCGTTATGCAACCCCATTACCACGCCGTCATCATGGCCGGCGGCAGCGGCACCCGGCTGTGGCCGCTTTCCCGCCGCCAGCACCCCAAACACCTCCTCGCTCTGCTGGAATCGAGCACGCTTTTCCAGAGCACCGTCGCTCGCCTGCAAGGGGCCTTCCCCGTCGAGCGGGTATGGGTCGTGACCGTGCGCGAGCAGGCACAAGCCCTGCAAGCCCAGGCCCCGGCCATCCCCCCGCAGAATTACCTGCCGGAACCCGCGCCGCGCGGCACCGCCTCGGTGGTGGGCCTGGCCGCGGTGGCCCTGCGCTATCGCGACCCCGAAGCCGTTATGGCCGTGCTGCCTTCCGACCACTACATTCGCCATGTAGCCCTCTTCCATCGGCTGCTGGGAGCCGCCTACCTCCTGGCCCAGGAAGGCTTCCTGGTCACGCTGGGCATCACCCCAACCTACCCCGCCACGGGCTACGGCTACATTCAGCGGGGCGAAGCGTTGGGCATTTACAACGACCTGAAGGCCTATCGCGTGCGCCGCTTCAAGGAAAAGCCCGACCAGGCCACCGCCCGACAAATGCTGGCCGAGGGCGGGCATTCGTGGAATTCCGGCATGTTCGTATGGCGCGCCGATGCCATCCTTGCAGAAATCCGCCGCCAGATGCCCGACCTGGCCGCCGCGCTGGACGAAATCGCCGCGGCCTGGGGCACGCCTCAACAGGAAGCCGTGCTGACACGCATCTGGCCCGGCCTGCGCACCGAAACCGTCGACTACGGCGTGATGGAAGGCGCCGAACAGGTCGCCGTCATTCCCGCCCAGGGGCTGGGCTGGAGCGACGTGGGCAGTTGGGAATCGCTTTTCGACATCCTCCCCGCCGACGCCGACGGCAACATCCTGCGTGGCGGCGAGCACATCAGCATCGACGCCCGCGATAACCTGGTGTTCGTACAAAACGGCCAGCACCGCAAACTGGTGGCCGTGCTGGGGGTGGAAAACGTCGTGGTCGTAGATACGGAAGATGCGCTGCTGGTGTGTTCCCGCGACCAATCGCAGCGCGTAAAAGAAATTGTGCAACAGTTGAAGGCAGAAGGGAAAAACGAGTATTTGTAGCGCAAAAACACAAAAAGGCCAACGCCGCGCCGTGTGAACACGATGCACGCCACATCACACACCGGAGAATGTTCATGCCAAAATTTGTCAAAACAGAGCGAAACCGCATCAGGCGCCGCCCTGACCGCGGGCGCTACGACAAAGCCACGATTTACAAAATCATCGATGAAGCCATGTTCTGCCATATCGGCTTTGTGCAAGGCGGGCGGCCCTTCGTCATTCCCGCACTCCACGCCCGCCGCGGGGATGAACTTCTGATTCACGGCGCGCCGGCAAGTCGCCTGCTCAAACACATCCAGGCAGGTCATGAGGTCAGCATCAGCATGGCGATCCTCGACGCCATCGTTGTGGCGAAAACCGCCTTCAACCAATCGGTCAACTACCGCTCGGTGGTTTTGTTTGGCAAAGGCCGGCTGATAGATGACGAGCAAGAGAAACTGGAAGCCCTGCAATATTTCACCGACCGGCTGATTCCCGGACAATGGGATTACATTCGCAAACCCACCCCGGCTGAACTCAACGCCACGGCCATTGTAACTGTTGCCATCGAGGAAGCCTCGGCCAAAATCAGAAAAGCCCCGCCCGGCGACGATGGCGAAGACCGCGACCTGCCCCTCTGGGCAGGCCTGTTGCCGGTCAGGCAGGTGATCGAATTCCCCACCAAAGCAGATTACACCGACGCGAACATTCCCGTGCCTGACCACATCCTGCAGAAAGTCACCTCGAAATAGCGGGTTGGTTCACACCCCTATGCGTATTCCCCGGAGGATTTCGTGGAAGCCTACTGCGTCAAATGCAAAACCAAACGAGAAATGAAAGACCCCAAGCCGGTGTTTACCGCTTCAGGCACACCGGCCACCGAAGGCGTGTGCCCGGTTTGCGGCACCAAAATGTTCCGCATGGGGCGCACACCGGCCCATGAAGGTCTCACCCCGCCCCCTGCCAGCCAGCGCAAGCGCAAAAAGAAAAAGAGCGTCAAGCGCAAGGGCAAACTGGTCATCGTCGAATCTCCCGCCAAAGCCCGCACCGTGGGGCGCTTTTTGGGCAAAGGCTACACCGTGAAAGCGTCGGTGGGGCACGTCCGTGACCTGTTGCGCTCCCAGCTCTCAGTGGACGTGGAAAACGACT
Organism: Chloroflexota bacterium; assembly: GCA_011322445.1. Taxonomy (NCBI): domain Bacteria; kingdom Bacillati; phylum Chloroflexota; species Chloroflexota bacterium. The sequence goes on from DRMV01000033.1 coordinate 62,736, forward strand.
TCAAGCCCAAATATCGCGTGCCCAATGAAAAGCGCAAAGTAGTCAAAGAACTCAAAGCCCTGGCCGAGCGCGCAGAGGAAATCTACCTCGCCACCGACCCCGACCGCGAAGGCGAGGCCATCGCGTGGCACCTGATGGAAGCCACCGGCATGGAGCCGGAACGTACCAAACGCGTGGTCTTTCACGAAATCACCAAACCGGCCATCGAAGAAGCCTTCAGCCATCCCCGCGGCCTCAACATGGCGCTGGTGGATGCCCAGCAAGCCCGTCGAGTGCTCGACCGGCTGGTGGGTTATACGCTGAGCCCCATTTTATGGCGCAAGGTGCGGGGGCGACTTTCCGCCGGGCGGGTGCAATCGGTCGCGTTGCGCATGGTGGTCGAGCGCGAGCGCGAAATTGAAAACTTCACCCCCGAAGAATACTGGACCATCGACGCGGAATTCCTGCCTGAAGGGCTGAAAAAAAGTTTCACCGCCCGCCTGAGCAAAATCGACGGCAAAGACCCCGTGCTGCCCAACGAAGCCGAAACCCAGGCCATCGTTACCGACATGCAAACCGCCGCCTACACCGTCACGACGGTCAAACGCGGGCAACGCAAACGCCGCCCCAGCGCCCCCTTCACCACCAGCACCATGCAACAGGAAGCCTCGCGGCGGCTCGGCTTCACCGCCCGCCGCACCATGGCCGTGGCGCAGCAGCTTTACGAAGGCGTCGACGTCGGCAACGGCGGCAGCACGGGCCTGATCACCTACATGCGCACCGATTCCACCAACATCTCGCCCGTGGCCCAAAAAGAGGCACGTGCTTACATCGGCGAGCGCTTTGGCAAAGAATTCGTGCCCGCCAAGCCGCCCTTCTACCGCACTCGCGCCCAGCGGGCCCAGGAAGCCCACGAAGCCATCCGCCCTACGTCGGTGCTGCGCACCCCCGAAAAGGTCAAACAGTACCTCAGCCGTGACCAATACCGCCTCTATCGCCTGATTTGGCAGCGGTTCGTGGCTTCCCAAATGGAAGCCGCGGTGTACGACACGCTTTCGGTGCAAATCGAGGGCAAAAGCAATTCCCACACCTATCGCCTGCGGGCTTCCGGCTCGTCGGTGCGCTTTCCCGGCTTCCTGGTGCTTTACGAAGAAGCCAGAGACGAGGATAGCAAAGAGGAAACCAACATCGCCATTCCGAAAGAAATTACGGAAGGGCAGGCGCTGAAACTCCTCAAACTCACGCCCGAACAACACTTCACCCAGCCGCCGCCCCGCTACACCGAGGCCACTCTGGTGCGCACCCTGGAAGAAAACGGCATTGGGCGGCCTTCCACTTACGCGCCGATCCTCTCCACGCTGCAACAGCGCGGGTACGTCAAACGGGAAAACAAACGCTTAGTGCCTACCGAAACCGGGAAACTGGTCAACGACCTGCTGGTGGAACACTTCCCCGACGTGATGGACGTGGGCTTCACCGCCCAAATGGAAGAAAAACTCGACCAAGTGGCAGCAGGCAAAACCGAATGGGTGGATGTGGTGCGCGAATTCTACCTGCCGTTTTCCAAAGAGGTGGAAGCCGCGGAAAAGGCCATTCCGGAAATGAAGCAAGAGCCCGAGCCGATTGGCCGTAAATGCCCGAAATGCGGCAATGAACTGGTCATCCGCTGGGGACGCTACGGCAAATTCATCGGCTGCTCCAACTTCCCCGAATGCCGCTACACCGAGCCGTGGCTGGAAAAAATCGGCGTGAAGTGCCCCAAATGCGGTGGTGACATCGTGGAACGGCGCACCCGCCGCGGGCGCGTTTTCTATGGCTGTGCCAACTACCCCGAATGCGACTTCACCTCGTGGAAACGCCCCCTGCCGACCCCTTGCCCGGCATGCGGTGGCCTGTTGGTAGTGGCAAACAAATCCACCGCCCAATGTACCGCCTGTGGGGCGAATTTTCCCCTCGACGAAGTGACGCCCAGCGAGAAACCGGAAGAAAAAGAGAGCGCCCAACCGGCCTGAGGCCCGAATGGCATGCCTCTTGCACCCATCAAAACACCTTATCAACCGACCCGGTTGCGTTTTCCTTCATGTTGGGCTACAATGGAAACACCCACAGCATGGGGAAAGCCATTTTGAACGATGCATCGCGTGAATCTGAGGAGTGGTGCCGATGGAAAACAAAGCAGTTAGCAAAACCCCCGACAACAATACCTTGCTCCTGGCAGGCGTAGGCGGTGCGGCCTTCATCGTTGGTCTGCTCATTGGGCTGGTCGTGTTGGGCTGGTGGTTGTGGCCGGTCAAATGGATCAACGCTGCACCGCAGCACCTCAGCCCTGAGTATCAGCGCGAATATCTCCAAATGGCCATCGAGGCTTACGCCTTTACGGGAGACGCGCAGGCAGCCAAAGCGCGCTTTGACGCTCTGGGCGAAAAAGGCCCAGCCCTGCTGGAAGAGATGGCCAAAAAGCCCCCCAAAGCCATCAACATCTACACCATCAGCAGTTTTGCCGACGTGGTTGGTGTCAAACTCACAGGGCTGCCAGCAGAAGTCCAGCCGCCGCAACAACCCACAGCCGAGACCTCGCCTCAAACCACCCCACAGGCAGGCGGCGGACAGGCAGGCACGCCCACAGCGCTCAACCAGCTCCAGCTCACCCTCACCCCGCCCCCCCTCGAAACGCCAGCGCGCAAAAGCGCCACGTTCCGCTTGGTGGCTTTCCTGTGCGGCATAGGGCTGTTCGCCCTCATTCTGGCAGCATTGTTGTTCTACTTCTTCTCCCTGCGCCGTGGCAAGGCCCCCAAAGCGCCCATCACAGCGGCCCAGCGCGCCCAGGCCATGACCCAAAGCACCCAGGGCACCGATTTTGAAGCCGAAGGGAAAGAGGCGCCACTCTCCCAATTCATGACCACCTACGTCCACGGCGACGACCTGTTCGACGATTCGTTCAGCATTGATTCCCCCACAGGGGAATTCCTGGGCGAGTGCGGCGTGGGCATTACCGAAACCATTGGCGTTGGCGAACCCAAGCGGGTGATGGCCTTCGAAATCTGGATTTTCGACAAAAACGACATCCAGACGGTGACCAAGGTGTTGATGAGCGAGCACGCCTACAACGACGAGGCCATTCGCGAACGCCTGGCCGCCAAAGGCGAGCCCGTGCTCGCCCGCCCCGGCGAGGAAATTGTGCTCGAAACCGCCAAACTGCAAATGCGCGCCCGGGTCGTGGATATGGCCTACGGCAACGATGCACTACCCGCCAACAGTTACTTCGACCGGCTGACGCTCGAACTGGCCGTGTGGCCGAAAGAAGGTTAATCCTCCTCATCAGAACAAAAAACGAGGCCGCTTCTTATCAAGCGGCCTCGTGGCACGTCTACGCTTGTGCATCCCGCGGGTTCAATAGGCAATTTCCAGAACCTTGAAGCGGATTTCGCCCCCGGGGGTTTTGACGACCACCTCATCGCCCACTTTTTTCCCTAACAGGGCGCGGCCAATCGGCGATTCGTGGGAGATCTTCCCGTCGCGCGGGTTGGCCTCCGCCGGGCCGACGATGTGGTAAGTTTCCGGCGGCTCGTTGCCTTCCTGAATGGTCACTTTGGCACCCATATCGACCACGTCTTTGTGGCCGTTGTCTTCAATGATGATGGCCTGCCGCAGCAAAGCCTCGATTTCCTGAATGCGGCCTTCCAGGAAGCCCTGCTCCTCTTTCGCGGCAATGTAATCCGCATTCTCGGAAAGGTCGCCCATTTGAATGGCTTCCCGCAAACGCTTTGCCAGTTCGGTGCGTTTGGTGGTCTTGAGGAATTCCAGTTCCTCCCGCAGGCGCTGAGCGCCTTCCGGGGTCAGGTAATGTTGCCGGTCGTTCATGAGATGCCTACCTCCGTGTTTGAGTCTCAGGGCCGGGTGTTGGGGTCGAACATTTTGCGATGCTCTTCAATGGCATAGCGATCGGTCATCCCCGCAATGTAATCGCAAACGGCACGTTCCAGCCCGCGTGCTTCAATCCACTGCTGAATATGGCGCGGTAGCGTATGTGGCTCGGCCGTATAGGCCTGGAACAAGTCGGTCAGAATACGCTCGGCCTTTACCGCCATGCGCACCACCCGATGGTGACGATAGAGATTGTTATAGAGGAAATCTTTGAGTTCGCGATTGCGGCGTGTCATCACCTCGCTGAAGCCAATCACATTGTAAGGCAACTGCTGAAGTTCCAGCCGCGATTTGACACCGCTTTCGCGAAGTTTCTGTGCCGTGGTGTAAACCACGTCGGTCACTTCCAGGCCAATCAAGCGGCGGATGATGCGGTGGCGGGTGAGTTCATCCAGTTCGCCATGGTGCCAGCCAATGCTTTCTTTCAGAACCTCCCACAACTCCAGCCCATCCAGCATGTAGGGGGTGATCATACCAGAACGCAGGCCATCGTCGAGATCGTGGGCGGTATAGGCCAATTCATCGGCGGCATTGGCAATTTGCGCTTCCAGATGCCCTCGCAGTTCAGGGTCATATTCGCTGGCATCCGAAACATCGTACTCGGTTTCGTGCTTGACGATACCTTCCCGTACCTCCCAGGTCAGGTTCAGGCCGGGGAAAGCGGGATAGCGGTTTTCAAGCTTCGTGACGATGCGCAGCGATTGCTTGTTGTGGTCAAAGCCGCCGTGGTCTTTCATCAAGCGGTTGAGCGTCACCTCGCCCGCATGCCCAAAAGGCGGGTGGCCCAAATCGTGCGCCAGGCAAATGGCTTCGGTCAGGTCTTCGTTCGCGCCCAACGCCCGCGCAATCGTCCGCCCCACCTGGGTGACTTCCAACGTGTGGGTCAGGCGCGTGCGGTAATAATCGCCCTCGTAGTTGATGAAAACCTGCGTTTTGTATTCCAGCCGACGGAACGCGGTGGTATGCAAAATGCGGTCGCGATCGCGCTGGAAGACCGTGCGATATTCCGATTCGTCTTCGGGGTAAGCGCGGCCTTTCGTCTCACTGCTTTTGCAGGCGTAAGGGGCCAGCGCCTGCGCTTCGAGCGCTTCCAACTGCTCACGGGTGAACAACATGGTCGTCTCCCTGAAAAATCGAAGCGAGGAAAAACCAACCTCCCACGCGGGGAGGTTCTGCCACGCTAAGTTTAATGCTGAATAAGGAAGGTGTCAATGAGCGCGCCGACCGCGTCAGCACCCACCGCCTGCGCCCATGCGCCTCACGCCTTGTTGCGACGGCCGGAGCGGCCCCGCCGGCGCGCAGGTTGCCGGGGCTGGGACGCATGGCCTTCCTGCAGGGCTTCCTGGCTATACGAAGCCCGCCAGCGCGGGTAAAGCCACAACGCCGCCAACAACACCAACCACGCCACAATCTCTGCCACCCGCACGCCGCCCCATATCGTGACACTATCGCCCCGGAAGGCCTCCACAAACATGCGCACGGCCGCCAGCAACCCTGCCGTAGCGAGAAAAAGCGTGCCATCGCCGCGGCTTTGCCTCGAAAGCCGCCATATCGCCACCAAAACACCCGCACTCAGCAGCACTTCGTACACCTGGGTGGGATGTCGCCTGGCCCCCCACAGGGTCACGCCCCACGGCAGGCTGGTTGGCATGCCATAAGCGTCACCGCTAAGCACGTGCGCCACGCCCACGAAAAGTGCCATCACCGCCAAACCAGGGGCCAGCGCATCGAGCGTGGGGCGGAAGGGCAGATGTTTCCGCTGAGCATACAGCCACGCCACCGCCAGCCCCACAACCAACCCTGTTGCCGCATCCAACGTTTGCGGGTTCAACGCCAGCAAACTCAAAGGGGCCTTGACAAAGGCCTCGGGGTAACGCGCAGCATACCCCAGGCGCGCCCCCACCACGCCCCCGAGCAACCCTAAAAGCACCAGGTTGCTGATGGTTTCTCCCGAAAGCCGTAAACGCAATGCCTGCCGGGAGGCAACTTCCAGTCCCAGCCATAAACCCAACAACAGCGCCAGGCCGGGCAATTGCAACATCACAGGCCCAATGTGAATATAAGGCAACATCAGGGCGCCTCCTCGCGCAGCAGGTCTTCCACCTTAGAACGGATCAGCCCTTCGCTCATGGGGCCTCCCACCACCACCGAGCGGATCACACCCTGGCGGTCGATGAAAAACGTCGTCGGCGTGCCCTGCACCTGATACAAGCGGCTCACCTGCGCTCCCCCATCCAACAAGACCGTAAAATCCAGGCCATAGTGCTGGACGAAGTTGCCGACCGTGGCCGTGTTGGTTTCCACCGTCACAGCGAGCACGCGCAAGCCACGCCCTTTTTCATCGGCATACACCCGCTGCAAAGCGGGCATCTCGGCCTTGCAAGGGGCGCACCATGTGGCCCAAAAGTTCAACAGCACCACGTCGCCCCGCAAATCGTGCAGGCTCACGCGCTGCCCATCCAGCGTGGACAGCGTAAAATCAGGGGCAGCAAAGCCTTCCCGCGGGGCGGGCGGCGGGCCACCGTGCACGCTTTCCACCGGCGCGCGGGTCAACCAGATCCACCCCGCGCCCAAAATGGCAACCACTGCCAAAATCAGATGGTAGGTTCGCGCTTGAAGATTCAGCACCAACGCCTCCTTTTCGTCATGGGAGAAATCTTACCACAGCCAGGGTGCAGGTAAATGTTGTAGACAGGCGATTTCGCCCTCGCCCCACTTTGGCTCGTTTCGCTCGCCGTTTCTCCCCTCTCCCACCGGGAAAGGGGAAAAAGCCGCGCCCCTTCGACTTCGCTCAGGGGGCGGCTTGAGGGGTGAGGACGTTTCCCACGACAAGGCAGCCATTTCTACACATTTTGCTTGCCCCCCCACACCCAGACCTTTTGCACATTTCCCGATTTTCGTCTATAATCGTAATCGTTCCGCCCGGCTGGGCAGATGAACTCGCTCGCATTCTTCAAAGGCAAAGGCATGGACAATACCCGCTCCGACCGGCTGCAAGGCTACATTCAGCGCCTGCTGGAAACCCACGCGGACGCGCTTTGGCGGTACCTGCCTCAGGCAGAAAGCATCGTGCAAACGCTGGTCAAGACCCTCACCAGCGACGCTTACTTGCAACGCCAGCCGCCGCTGGGGCCTACCCAATATGTGCTGGGACTGCCCCCCAGCCAGAGCGAGGCCATCCGCCAAAACAGCCATCTCCTCGACACCCTTGCGCTCGCCATCCATAAAGCCGGGCACGACATCGGGCTGCGCTTTCCGGTGTTGCCACGCGTATTGCTGGAAAACCGCCCAGACCTGCCGCCCGAAGGCTTTACCCTGGAAGCCCAAATTTGGGAACCCGAAGCCCTGCAAGCCGTCCCGCTGGACCCAGAAGTCAACATTCCGCCCCAAAGCGCCTACCTCATCATCAACGGGAGCCAGGTGTTCTCGCTGGAACGCCCCTTGGTGCACATTGGACGCCGCCCCGACAACGACCTGGTGCTGGACGACCCGCGCATCTCCCGCTTGCACGCGCAACTGCGCGCCAACCGGGGGCGGTTCATGCTCTTCGACCTCAACTCCACCGGCGGCACCTTAGTCAACGGCAAACGCATTACCGCCACCATTCTCTACCCCGGCGATGTCATTACGCTGGCGGGCGCAACGCTGGTTTACGGCCAGCGCGCCACCCGCCCTTTGCAGGAACGCCCCTACGAAGCCAAGCGGCCGCATGTGGTTAACCTCAAAACCACAGTGACCTTGCGCCGCCCCCTCCTCGACCCTGAAACCGACGGGAAACCCTGACCAGGAGAGACCCTCATGGCACCATCCAAACCCATTCTCCTCGGCATCATCGGCGGCTCCGGCCTGTATGCCATGGAAGGGCTGGAAGACGTTCAGGAACACACGATCGACACCCCCTTTGGGAAACCCAGCGCGCCCATCGTGGTCGGCACGCTGGAAGGCCAGCGCGTGGCCTTCCTGGCACGGCATGGCATCGGCCACCACATTTCGCCTTCCGAAATCAACTATCGCGCCAACATCTACGCCCTCAAAAGCCTGGGCGTGGAACGCATCGTCAGCATCAGCGCGTGCGGCTCGCTGCGAGAAGACTATGCGCCGGGGCACATTGTCATTCCCGACCAGTTGTTCGATTTCACCCGCAACCGCCAACGCTCGTTCTTTGGCGAAGGGCTGGTCGCCCACGTCAGCGTGCCGGAGCCGTTTTGCCCCGACCTCTCCGGGCATCTGGCCGCGGCCGTGGAAGCCACAGGTGCCACGCTGCATCGCGGGGGCACCTACATCACCATCGAAGGGCCTCGCTTCTCCACCAAAGCCGAATCCAACATCTTCCGCTCGTGGGGCATGTCGCTCATCGGCATGACCACCGCGCCCGAGGCCTTCCTGGCGCGGGAAGCCGAAATGTGCTATGCCGTCATGGCCCATGTGACCGACTACGATGTGTGGCATGTGGACGAAGCCCCCGTCACGGTGGACATGGTGATGGAAACCCTGCGTCGCAACCTGCGTACTGCCCAAGAAGCCATCCGAAACCTGGTCAAGCGATTGCCCGCCGAGCGGCATTGCAGTTGCAGCACGGCGCTGGCTGACGCCCTCATCACCGACCCTGCCGTCATCCCGCCGGAAACGCGCGAAAAACTGCGTCTGCTGGTCGAAAAGTACCTCTAAAGCCCAAACACAAAGCATCCGGGGCGCAGCGCCGGTGAAAGGGGCGGATTTCGCTACCACCCCGGCGCGCCGCCCTGGCGTTTGCCACCATCAACCTCTACATGGCTATACGAACCCCCCTGGTCCCCGCCGACCGCTGGCTGCTGCTGGCGGCGGCGTTCGTTTTGGGCAACTTCGCCCTGCTTACCGCCCTTGCCCCGCCCGCGCATCGTGCAGGGCTTCTGGCCCTTGCAGCAGCATGGAGCATCGCGGCGCTCTTGTTGCGCGCGGCCGCCCGGCGCTACACCCCCCAGGCCCCGGCCGTTCTGCTGCCTGCGGCCCTGACGCTGAGCGGCTGGGGGCTGATGGGCATCTGGCGCGTGGCCCCACAGTATGGCCTGCGGCAGGCCCTCTGGCTGTTGCTGGCATCCCTGACCGCGGCGCTCTTGCTCGCCACTCCCAACCTGCTCCCCTGGCTGCGCCGCCGCGCCTTCCCCTTGCTGCTGGGCGGGCTAGTACTGCTGGTGCTGACCTTCCTCATCGGCCAGCATCCAAGCGGGGCCGGGCCGCGGCTTTGGCTGGGCTGCTGCGGGCTGTATTTCCAGCCTGCCGCGTTCTTCAAAGTGCTGCTGGCGCTCGCCGTTGCTGCCGACGGCCGCCAATGGCAGCCCCGGCTGGCAGCCGTCGTGCTGGCAGCCGCCGCGTTGTTGGCCGCGCAGCGCGATTTCGGCACCGCCATTTTCCTGGTCGCGCTTTACACCGCGGGCGAGGCGTGTGTGTGGCAACGCTGGCAGCCCCTGGCCGGGGCCGCGGGCGCGGCTTTCCCCCTCGGCTGGGCGGCTTACCGGGCCTTCCCCATCGTCGGCCAGCGGATGGAAGCCTGGCTCTTCCCCGCCCATTCCCCGCAGCACTACGGCTACCAGATTTTGCAGGCCCGGCGGGCACTTCAGGCAGGCGGCATCGCGGGGCTGGGTTGGCGCTCACTGGTGCCTGTGCCGCTGGCGCATTCCGATTTCATCTTTACAACCATCGCCAACGGATGGGGGCTGGCAGGGGCGCTTGCCCTCCTTGTGCTGCTGGCCGCCTTGCCTTTTTTCGCCTTCCGCATCGGCGGCCCGTTGCACACCTTTCACCAGCGGCTGGCCGCGGCGCTCGGCCTGTATCTCGGGGGGCAAACCCTGCTCATCCTCGGCGGCAATCTGCGCCTGCTGCCCCTGACCGGCATGCCGCTGCCTTTCGTGGCTGCAGGCGGTTCGGCACTCTTCGCGGCTTTTGCTGCTCTGGCCTTCCTGCTGAAGGCAGGGGAACGCGCCTCCCTCGCAGCGTCTTCCCCTGCCATCCACTGGTGCAGCCGCCTCTTTGTGCTGGCCTTCACGCTCACAGCAGCCGCAACCGCGTGGTGGATGCTGCCTTGACGCCGCGCCCATTTGCCCTTAAGATGAGCCCTGACGAACACAACTGCCCTCAACAACCAGGCAACCAGGTAACCACCTAACCAAGGAATCCCCTATGGAAATTGGCCTCGTCAAACGCGTTGACATCACTACCGAAATGCGCCAGGCTTATCTGGACTACGCGATGAGCGTCATCGTCGCCCGCGCCCTGCCCGACGCCCGCGACGGCCTCAAGCCCGTCCAGCGGCGCATCCTCTACGCCATGCACGACATGGGCCTGCGCAGCAACAGCGCCTACAAAAAATCTGCCCGCATTGTCGGCGAAGTGCTGGGCAAATACCACCCCCACGGCGATCAGGCGGTGTATGATGCCATGGCGCGCCTCGCGCAGGATTTTTCCATGCGCTACCCCCTTGTGGACGGCCAGGGCAACTTCGGCTCGGTGGACGGCGACCCGCCCGCCGCGATGCGCTATACCGAAGCCCGCCTCAGCCCCATCGCCGAAACCCTGCTCGCCGACATCGCCAAAGACACGGTAGATTTCGCCCCCAACTTCGACGAAAGCCTGCAGGAACCCACCGTGCTGCCCGCGGCCTTCCCCAACCTGCTGGTCAACGGCGCGACCGGCATTGCCGTGGGCATGTCCACCAACATCCCGCCCCACAACCTCGGCGAAGTCATCGATGCCCTGGTGCTGATGCTGGAAAAGTGGAACCGCCTCGACAACCTCAGCGTGGACGACCTGATGAAGCACATCCCCGGCCCCGACTTCCCCACGGGCGGGCTGATTGTGCAGGCCGAGGGGGAAGACGGCCTGCGCAGCGCCTACAGCACCGGCCGCGGCAAGATCACCGTGCAGGCGCTGATGCACACCGAAGGCATCGGGCGCGGGCGGCAGGCGCTGGTGGTGACCGAACTGCCCTACGCCGTCAACAAGTCTTCCCTGCTGGAACGCATCGCCAGCCTGACCCGCGACGGCAAACTGGAAGGCATCACCGACCTGCGCGACGAATCCGACCGCCAGGGCATGCGCATCGTGATTGAACTCGGCAAGAACGCCGACCCCGACGCGGTGCTGGCTTCCCTCTACAAACATACGCCGCTGCGCACCACTTTCGGCGTCATCATGCTGGCCTTAGTGGACGGCTCGCCCCGCCTGCTTCCCCTCAAACAGGCGCTCAAAATCTACCTGGAACACAGGCAGGAAGTCGTCCGCCGCCGCAGCGAGCACGACCTGGCCCGCCTGCGCAAGCGCGCCCACATTCTGGAAGGGCTGCTCATTGCCCTCGGCAACCTGGACGAGGTCATCCAGATTATCCGCAAATCGCGCACCGCCGAAACCGCCCACAAGAACCTGCGCAAGCGCTTCGGTTTCACCAACGAGCAGGCGCAGGCCATTCTGGACATGCCCCTGCGCCGCCTCGCCGCGCTGGAACGCAAGAAACTGGAAGCCGAATACAAAGAGACCAAAAAGCAAATCAAGGCGCTGGAAGCCCTGCTGCGCTCGCCGAAGAAGATGCGCGCCGCCATCGCCGAGGAACTGCTGGCGGTGAAAGCGCAATTTGCCGACCCGCGGCGCACCCGCATCGTGCGGCTGGACGCATCCCAAAAGGGGAAAGCCCTCACCGTGGACGCCCTGCTGCCCGACCAGACCGTGTGGGTGGCGTTGGATGCCACCGGCAACATCGCCCGCCTGCCGGAAGGCAAAGCGCCGCGCCTCAGCGGGCGTCATGCGCCCATCGCCGCGGTGCGCGCCAGCACCCGCGAGGCGCTTTACCTCGTCGCTGCCGACGGGCAGGCCGCCGCGGTGCCCATCCACACCCTGCCGGAAGCCGCCGCCCCCGCCGACGGCGCGCCGTGGCACAGCCTGGTCCCCGCCCTGCGGGAAAGCCCGCCGGTGGCGCTCTTTGCCGCCCCTGCCAACCCCGAAAAGGGCTTCGTGCTCACCGTGACACGGCAGGGCATGGTGAAGAAAAGCGAACTCGCCACTCTGCCCGCCGCGGGCGCGCAGGCGTTCACCTTAGTCAAAATCAACCCCGGCGACAGCCTGCTCACCGTGCTGCTCACCAGCGGCAAGGACGAAATTTTGCTCTTCACCGCAGGCGGCATGGGCATCCGCTTTTCGGAAGAAGAAGTGCGCCCCATGGGGCTGGTGGCCGCGGGCGTCGCGGGCATCAAACTCAAGGGCAAGGACAAAGTGGTGGGCGCGGTCAAAGTGCTGCAGGGCAAAGGCATGGCAGTGCTGATGGTCGCCGACAACGCCAGCGCCCGGCGGGTGGCGTTTGAAGAATTCCCGCAGCAGAAACGTTACGGCCAGGGCGTGCAGGCGTGGAAACTGCCTCAAGGCGCGCGGCTGGTCGGCGTGGCGGCGGGCAAACCGAGCGCCAAAGTGGGACTGCACTTCCGCAAAGCCGCTGCCAAAGCCGTCCGCCTGGATGCCGCCCCCCTGCGCAAACGCAGCGCGGCTCGCGGCGCAAAAATCGCCACGCTCAAGCCGAAGGACGAAGTGGTGAAGGTGGTGGGGTGAGGTAAATGTTGCGTAGCAGGTAATGAAGTGTAGGGCGGCCAGCCGGTCGCCCTGATTTTTTTGTCCGGGGCACAAAGAATCACTTACGAGGGAACTGCGCATGGCAAATCTCCGAGCAGAAGGCCAAGCATGGTCGCGGTCTGAGATCAAGCGGATGTTTCGAAACCCGCATCTTGCATCCCGCCCTCTTGCTTCTTCCACCCCCAACGCCTCCACGACGCGCCTTCCTGCCTCTCAAACATGACGACTTCATAAAAAAGCCATTTTTATAGCCCATTCCTTTTGGTATAGTCCATTCTATTATGGTATACTCGCATCATCGACTTCCCCTTCCCCCATTCCGGTATCGAAAGGAGAGAGCCGCAGAGAAAAATTTCCCCACTCGTCTTCCATTTCCATCCCTTTTCACCTGTCGCTTCTAAACCATTTCCTGAAGGAGAGTCAAACGATGAAACGCCAATTCTGGATACTGTCCCTTTTGGCCGTAGTGCTGGTGTTGGCTCTGGCTGCATGCGCCAGTCCGTCCCAACCCACCAAGGCCCCTGAGCAACCGGCCGCCACCCAGGCCCCTGCTCAACCTGCCGCCACCGAGGCCGCGACCGAGGCGCCTACCAAGGCCCCTGCTGCGTCTTCCGGTGGCCTTTTGCGTATGTTGACCTGGGAAGGCTACGCCCCTGAAGAACTGGTCGACAAATTCACCAAAGAAACCGGCATCAAGGTCGAAATCACCTACATTGGCGACAACAACGAACTCATCGCCAAAATGGCCGCCACCAAAGGCGTCGGGTTTGACCTGGTTTCCCCCACGCTGAACTACGTGGCTACCGCCCAGGAACAATTTGGCATTTACCAACCCATTGACCTCACCAAAGTCAACAAAGACCTCTTCATCCCGGCTTATTGGGATTCCATTCTCAAAAACTCGGAATACCAGGGTAAGCCCTACGCGCTGCCCTTCGTGTGGGGCACGACGGCCATGGTCGTGAACCTCGAAAAAGCCCCTGACGCGGGCAAGAGCTACCTCGACCTGTGTGACCCCAAATACAAAGGGCGCGTCAGCTACCGCGCGAAATACGACACCCTCTACATGTTTGCCTACGCGCTGGGCTACGACCCCGCCGAAGCCGTGAAGAATGAAGACGAATACCGCAAGGTGATGGACGCGGTGCGCGACAAGATGATCGAGTGCAAGCCCATCGTGCGCACGTACTGGGATTCCCGCCAGCAATTGGAAGACTTGCTGAAGAACGACGAAGTGTGGGTTGCCACCAGTTGGGATGCCATCGCCTGGACGCTGATGAAGGAATACCCCAACAAGTTCAAGTACGTGGTGCCCAAAGAGGGCGCGGTGGGTTGGTTCGACACCTTCGCCATTTCCGCCGGTGCGGAAAACGTCGATGCCGCCTACAAGTGGATCAACTTCATTATGAAGCCGGAAAACGCAGCCGTGATCATCAACAAGACCGGCTACCAAACGGCTTCCGAGGGTGCTGTCGAACTGGCCTCGCCCGAAATGGCTAAAATCGTCGCCGAAACGCTGCCGCCTGAGAAAATGAAGACCATCAAGTGGTACTTCCCGCTGCCGCCTTACGCCCAAGACATTCAAGCCGACGTGCTCGAGCAGGTCAAAGCCGCAGAATCCAAGTAGTCGGCCCTTTTACCCGCGCCCCAGCGCCCCGGCCTGGGGCGCGGGTTTAAACTTCCCCCCACGAGGCAAGGATCATGTCCCCAGAAATCGATATCGCCCTTGTGCAGGTGACCAAAAAATTTGGCAACTTAGTGGCTGTGAACAATGTCAGTTTTGAAGTGCCGCGCGGGAGTTTCTTTTCCATCCTGGGCCCCTCGGGGAGCGGCAAAACCACCCTCTTACGCATGATTGCCGGTTTTGAAACCCCCACCAGCGGCGACATTTACATCGGCGGCCAGCGCGTCAACGACGTGCCGCCTAACAAACGCCCCTGCAACATGGTCTTCCAGCGGCTGGCGTTGTTCCCCATGATGAATGTTTTGGACAACGTCACCTTTGGCCTCCGCCGCCGCGGCGGCATGAGCAAAGCCGAAATGGAACGCCGCGCCAAAGACGCCCTCGCGCGCGTCGGCTTGCAAGGGCTGGAAAAGCGCAAAATTCACCAACTTTCCGGCGGCCAGCAGCAACGCGTTGCCCTCGCCCGCAGCCTGGTGCTCGAGCCAACCGTGCTGCTGCTGGATGAACCCCTCGGCTCCCTCGACCTCAAACTGCGCCAGAGCATGAAACTGGAACTCAAACATCTTCAGGCGCGCACTGGCACCACCTTCGTGTACATCACCCACGACCAGACCATTGCCCTCGCCATGTCCGATACGGTGGCAGTCATCAATCGCGGTAAAATCGAACAAATCGCCCCGCCCGAGGAACTCTACCGCCGCCCTGCGACCCACTTTGTGGCCTCCTTTGTCGGTGAAAACAACAAACTGACCCAAGGACGCGTCATTGGCGTGCGCGGTGCCCAAGGCGAACAAGTGGAAGTCGACATTGCCGGCCTGCGCATGGTTAGCCGGGCAGGGGAAGCCCTGGAAATCGGCGACACCATCGACCTCTTCATCCGCCCCGAGATGATTTCCCTGCGCCCCGGCAAACACGAAAACGGCCTGCTCGGCAAAGTCAGCGAAGTCAATTTCGATGGCTCGCATTCGCTGGTTATCGTCGATTTGCTGGAAAGCCAGCGCCCCCTCAGCATCAACGTCAAAATTCAACACACGGAAGACGCCCCCGAAGTCCGTGCTGGCGACGTGGTGACCCTCTCCTGGCGTTGGGACGCTGCCAACGCCTTCCACCCCGTAGCCCAGCCCCACACCGAAGCGGAGGTGTGATATGAGCGCATCGGCCAAACGCCGCGGGCTGTGGTTGTTGCTCATTCCCATGCTTTTGTGGATTGGGCTGCTCTTCATCTTGCCGCACATCAAACTGTTTTACCTTTCCTTCGTCAGCCGGCGCGGCGGCGAATTCACCCTCGCCAACTACCTCTATTTCTTCAAAAACCCGCTTTACTGCAGAATTTTCATCCGCACCGCTGTTTTTTCCACCCTGGTCACTTTTCTCACCCTTCTCGTTTCCTTCCCGCTGGCCTTTATCATCACCAAAGTCGCGGGGAAACGTCTCAAAGCCATGCTGCTGCTGGCCGTCATTTTGCCTTACTGGGTCTCAGAACTCATTCAGGCCTTCACGTGGATGGTCTTGTTGCGTGAAAGCGGCGTGATCAGTTACCTCTTGCAACGCCTGGGCATCATCCACCACCCCATCGAATTCCTGTACCACGATTACACCATTGCCCTCGGCCTGGTTTACACCTCTTTGCTCTTCATGACCATTCCCATCATGAACTCGCTGGATACGCTGGACGACAGCCTCATCGAAGCCGCGTATGACCTCGGTGCCAATTTCTGGTCCACCCTGCGGGAAATCATCATTCCCCACGCAGCGCCCGGCATCATGGTGGGCAGCATCATGACTTTTATGCTCAACCTGGGCAACTATGTCACCGTCACGCTGTTGGGCGGCAAAAACAGCCTTTGGTTTACCGAGATCATCTACAATCAGTTCATCATCCGCTTCAACCAAAACAAAGGCTCCGCGTTCAGCGTCATTTTGCTCACCTTCTCGGTCGTTTTCGTGTGGATTGTGCTCAAGGTCACCAAACAAGATCTCTCGGAGGCCATGTGATGTTTCGACGAGAGGGCTTTACACTCAGCAAAGTTTTGTTTTATTTCTACGCGGTGCTCGCCCTGATATTCACCTTAGGGCCGCTGGTTATCGTGACCATTCTGGCCTTCAACAACAACCCCAGCGCCTCTTTCCCGTGGCAGGGCTTTACGCTGGACTGGTTCAAATCGAGCACGCCTGACCGCGTGGGGTTGTTCAACGACGCACGCATGTTGAATGCCATTGTGGTCAGCATCAAAGTCGCGGTGGTGGTGACCTTCCTTTCCATCCTCCTGGGCATCAACAACGCCTTCCTCTTCACCCGCCACAAGTTTCGTGGGCAAAACGCCCTTTACCTGCTAATGCTGGGGCCGCTGGTCGTGCCCGGGGTGGTGCTGGGCACCTCCATTCTTGCTTTCTCTTACGGCATCGCCAACGGGCTCGACAAAATTTTCGGCGCGGGTGCGGGCACGTTCCTGCGGCCGGGTTTTTGGCTGGTGGTGTTTGGGCAAATCAGTTTCGTGGCAACCACAACCTCCATGGTCATTGCCGCGCGCCTCAAACGCTTCGACCTCTCGCTGGAAGAAGCCGCGATGGACCTTGGCGCCAGCCACCCCGAAGCCATCCGTCTGGTGACGCTACCTTTCCTCTCCCCGGCAGTCGTCGGCGCGGCCATCATCGCCTTCCTGTTCTCCTTCGAGAACTTCAACACCACCTACTTCCTGAGCGGCTCTGACCCCACGGTGCCCATTTTGCTCTACTCACGCCTGCGCTTCGGCATCACGCCGGAAATCAACGCCGTGAGCGTGCTGCTCATGGTCGTCACCGGCATCCTGGGCTTCATTGCCTTTGCCTTCCAGAAAGAGGATAACGTCGCCTGACAGGACATTGCAATGCTCATTGCCCAAATCAGCGACACCCACCTTGCGCCGCCGGGTCAACGCACCTTTGGCATTGCGCCGACGGCGGAATACCTGGCGCGCTGTGTCTGCCACATCAATGCGCTGGAACCCCAGCCCGACCTGGTGCTGCACACAGGCGACGTCACCAACAACGGCGATTTGGAAGCCTCCAAACACGCGGCCAAGATTCTGCACGCCCTGAAAGCCCCGCTGGCCATCGTTCCTGGCAACCACGATCGCCGCGACACCCTCGCGGCTGCCTTCGGCCCCACCATTTGCCCGCAAGGCCCGGATGGCCTCATCCAGCACGACATTCGCCTGAACGGCCTGCGCCTGCTGGGGCTGGATACCGTCGTGCCCGACGCGCCGGGCGGCGCCTTCGACGAAGCGCGGGCCGCCTGGTTAGAAGCCCGCCTGCAGGAAGACCCCGCCACGCCCACCGTGCTGTTCATGCACCATCCGCCGGCGCGCTTCGGCGTCATCGAAACCGACCTCGACGGCTTCGCGGGGCGCGAGCGCCTGGCCGAGATTCTCGCCCGGCATTCCCAAATCTTCCGCATCGTCGCCGGCCACATTCATCTGGCTTCCTTCACCGAATGGCAGGGCACCACCATCAGCACCGCCCCCAGCACCGGGATGCGCCTTTACCTTGATCTCACCCTGCGCCGCTCGGCCTACATTCTCGACGCGCCTGCCTACCAGATTCACCTCTGGCTTCCCGAAGAAGGCCGCCTGGTCACCCACACCGTGCGGGTGCTGGCCGAGGAACCGCTGCATCCCTTTGCCCCAGAACACCGCTGAAAGGCAAAGAAAGGAAAACCGATGTCCGCAGACGAAACCGCTCCCGTCCCTCGCTATCGCCAAGTGGCGGAACAACTGGCTAAAGAAATCACCGAGGGGGCGCTGCCCGCCGACGCTCGCATTGCTTCTGAGCGGGAACTCGCTGAACGCTTCGGCATTTCACGGATGACCGCGCGAGCAGCAATCAACATCCTTGTCCGCCGCGGTCTGATTACCCGCCGCAGCGGCGCGCGCGCCCACGTGGCCCCGCCCAAAATCCGCTTCGACCTGAGTTCCCCCGAGGGCCTTTACCGCCAGTTGGAACACGCCGGCATCAAGCCCGGGGCGCGCGTCATTACCGCCGAAAAACTTCCCTGCGAGGCGCTGGAACCCAAAATCTGCCAGGCCCTTCGCCTGCAAGATGCCGACGAGGTATATCACGTCGTGCGCCTGCGCACAGCCGACGACGAACCCATCACGGTGGAAAACTCTTACTTCCCTGCCGCGCTCTTCCCCGACCTGCTCGACTTCCACCTGACCGGCTCCATCTACGGCATTTTGAAGAAGTATTTCGACGTCACCCCCGCGCGGGCAGTGCAGGAATTGGAAATTTCGCTGCTGGATGCCGAATGGGCGCAAATCATGGGCGTTCCCGTCGACCTCCCCACCCTGGAAATTCGCCGCGTGGCTTTCACCACAGAAGGCGTGCCTTTTGAATACGCCTACGACATTTACCGCGGCGACCGCATCCTCTTCACTGCTCGCACGGTGACCGACAACGAGAATACCCCTCCGGCCTGGCAACCAGCCCTGGACAGCCTGTCCGGCCTGGGGTAACAGGCCGCCATGCATCAAGGAAAACCTATGCAGACTTACGACATTGCCATTATTGGCGCGGGCGCAGTGGGCACCGCCATTGCCCGCGAACTCGCCCGCTACCAAACCCGCGTGGTATTACTGGAAGCCAAAGCCGACGTGGGCATGGGCACCACCAAAGCCAACACGGCAATCTGGCACACTGGCTTCGACGCTACGCCTGGCACGCTGGAAGCCCGCCTGCTGCGGCGCTCTTACGCCTTGCTGGAAGAGTACGTCGAGCAAGCGGGCATTCCCACCGAGCGCCTGGGCGGCCTGCTGGTTGCCTGGACGGAAGAGCAGTTTCATACGCTGCCACGCCTGCTGGAACGCGCCCACACCAACGGCGTGACCGATGTGCGCATCATCTCTGCCGAAGAAGTCTACCGCCTGGAGCCGCAACTCAACCAGGGGGCGTGGGGCGGGTTGCTGGTGCCGGGGGAATCGCTCATTTGTCCCTTCACCTTACCCATCGCCTACGCTACCGAAGCGGTGCTCAACGGCGTGACCCTGAAACTCAACTTCCCGGTGCAGCAGATTGGGCAAGATGAGGAAGGCGCCCACCTGGTCACCGGGCCGGGCGGCGAAACCATCAAAGCACGCTACCTGGTCAACGCCGCGGGGCTGTATTCCGACGAAATCAACCGCATGTTAGGGCACCACGACTTTACCGTCACCCCCCGGCGCGGGGAACTCATCGTCTTCGACAAATTCGCCCGCCGCCTGATCAACCACGTCATCCTGCCCGTGCCCACCGCCCGCACCAAAGGCGTGCTCATCAGCCCCACAGTGTACGGCAACATCCTCCTTGGCCCCACCGCGGAAGACCTGGACGACAAAACCAACACCGCCACCAGCGAAACGGGCCTGCAAAGCCTGCTGGAAAAGGGGCGCGCCATCTTGCCACAATTGCTGCACGAAGAGGTCACAGCGACCTACGCGGGCCTGCGCGCGGCCACCGAGCACAAAGATTACCAGATCCGCCTGCACGCTGAGCAGCGGTATGTGTGCGTGGGCGGCATCCGCTCCACCGGTGTGTCGGCTTCCCTGGGCATTGCAGAATACGTGGCCGAATTACTGGCCGAAGCCGGGCTCACCTTGCAGCCCAAGGCGGAATTCAAAACCTACCGCATGCCCAACATCGGCGAAGCCCGCCCCCGCCCTTACCAACAAGGCAAGCGCATTGCCCAAAACCCCAATTACGGCCGCATCGTCTGCCACTGCGAAAAAGTCACCCTGGGCGAAATCCTCGACGCCATCCACAGCCCTATCCCCGCCCGCACCTTAGACGGCCTGCGCCGCCGTACCCGCGCCATGCAAGGGCGCTGCCAGGGCTTCAACTGCCGCGCCACCATTGTAGACATCCTGGCAAAGGAAACCGGTCAAGACCCCCGCTTTTTGCTCGCGCTGGACGGCCAGGACCCGCCAATGCCTTTCACCCTTCCCCAACCCGACCACGCCGCGGAGGAACACGCATGACCACCCATGAAACGGATGTCCTCATCGTGGGCGCTGGCCCCGCGGGCTTGAGCAGTGCCATCGCCCTCAAACGCCGCGGCGTGGCCCGCGTCACCGTGGTAGACCGCGAACCCGAACCCGGCGGCATGCCGCGGCTGTGTCACCACACCGGCTTCGGCGTATGGGATTTCCACCGCCTCTACACCGGCCCCGCTTACGCCCGCCGTTACGTGCAACTGGCGCGCGACCACGGCGTCGAAATTCGCACCGCCACCACCATCATCGGCTGGCACGATGCCGCCACCTTAGCCTTTACCAGCCCCGTGGGCGTCGGCGCGCTGCACGCCAGGGCCATCTTGCTTGCCACCGGCGTGCGCGAGCGTCCGCGCTCAGCCCGGATGATCCCCGGCTACCGCCCGCGCGGCGTTTTCACCACCGGCGAGTTGCAGCGCTTCGTTGACGAGCACCATCTGCCCGTGGGGCAACGCGCCGTCATTGTGGGGGCAGAAGGCGTCAGCCTTTCGGCCTTCCTCACTTTGCAAAAAGCCAAAGTCCACGTGGCCGCTTTCCTCACCGAACACCCTCAGCATCAGATGGTTTGGCCTTACACCCCGGCTAAATGGTGGTACGTCGATTTGCTGCACCGCACGCCCATCCACACCAACACCCGCATCACCCGCATTTTGGGGCGCAAGCGCGTCGAAGGGGTAGAAATCGTCCACCTTCCCACCGGGCGGCGCGAGACCATCGCCTGCGATACGGTCGTCTTCACGGGCGATTGGATTCCCGAGCACGAAGTAGCCCGCAAAGGGGAACTGGCTATCGATCCCGGCACGCGTGGCCCACGCGTCGATGCGGCCTTCCGCACCTCGCAGGCGGGCGTGTTTGCCGCCGGCAACCTGTTGCGCGGGGCAGAAACTGCCGCCACGAGCGCAGCCGAAGGCCAACGCGCCGCGGCGCGTATCGCAGCCTTCCTGCAAGGTCACCCCTGGCCCAACCATCGCCTGCCCATCGTGGTGGAAAACCCGCTGTTATGGGCCTTCCCCAATGCCATTGTGCCCCAACCCGAAGTGCAACCGGCGCAAGTCACTTTTCGCGTGGCCCAGTTCATCGAGGAAATCACGGTGGAGGTGCGCCAGGGGAAGCATCTGCTGCATACCCAGCCCTTCCGCCGCCTGGTGCCCAACGAAACCTACCGCCTTTCAGGGGAATGGCTGCGCAAAGTGACCCTCCACGGCGAACCGGTCATGCTACAGGCAGGATGAGCCACTCCCCCAGCCAACACCCCCGGTGCCGCGATGCTGCACCTTGCCATCAAAGATCTGTCGGGTTTCCAAAACCTGACAGGTCTTTTCTTTGCACGATGCAACAAGTTGCAAGATGCAGGGTGCAAGATGCAAGATGCAAGATGCAGGATGCAGGGTGCAGGTTGCAAAACGACTACCACGACCACCCGACTACGACGACTATCGCGACTAACCGACTAAACGACCACAACGACTACCCGACTCCCCAACCAAACGGCTACACCAACTCTCCCACTCCGTGATAAACTTGAAAGCACCAGCGTTCCCAATATCCAATACCTCAGCACCTCAATACCTCAATACCCCATGCTCTCCATCATCCTCTGGTACCTCACCCTCACCCTCACCGGCTGGCTGGCCTTCCCCTTAGCCTACCGGCTGCTGCCTGCGCTGCACGACCGCGGCTACGCCCTCAGCCGCGCCCTCGGCCTGCTGCTGTGGGGCTACATTTTCTGGCTTATGGCTTCCCTGGGGCTGGGTCGCAACACCGCGGGCGGTGCGCTCACCGCTTTGGCGGTGGTGGCTTCCCTCAGCGTTGCCACAGGCTGGAAACGCCGCCACGCCATCAAGGATTGGCTATACGAAAACCGCGGCTACGTGCTGACCGCCGAGGCCGCTTTCCTGCTGGCCTTTGCCGCCGCGGTGTATGTGCGCGGCTTCATCCCCGAAGCCGTGGGCACGGAAAAGCCCATGGAACTGGCCTTCATCAATGCCATCCTGCGCTCGCCTACGTTCCCGCCCCACGACCCTTGGCTTTCGGGCTATGCGATTTCCTACTACTATTTCGGCTACGTGCTCGTGGCGATGTTGGCTAAGTTGCTGGCCGTGCCCGGCACGGTGGCCTTCAACCTTGGCCTGAGCACGGTGTTCGCGCTCACCGTGGTGGGCGCTTTCGGCATCGGCTACACCCTCATTCGCCCCCGGAAGGCGTGGGCCGCGCTCATTGCGCCCCTGTTCGTGGCGCTCAGCGGCAACTGGGAAGGCGCGCTGGAAGTGCTCCACAGTCGCGGCCTGCTTTCGCCCGCCTTCTGGAAGTGGCTGGACATCAAAGACCTGACCGCCGCGCCGCAAGCGCCTTTCACCTGGACGCCGCAGCGGTTCTGGTGGTGGTGGCGGGCTTCCCGCGTGATCAGCGACCACAACCTGCGGGGCGCATTCCAGGAAGTCATTGACGAATTCCCCTTCTTCTCTTACCTCCTCGGCGACCTGCACCCGCACGTGCTCGCGTACCCCTTTGCGCTGTTAGCCATTGGGCTGGCGCTCAACCTCTATTTGGGCGGCAGCCGCCGTGTGGCCCGCCCGGCGGGGGAAAGCAGCCTCTGGCCGTGGCTGCGCCTTTCGTGGCCTTCCCTCGCCCTCGCTGCCGTGGCCCTCGGCGGGATGGCTTTCCTCAACACCTGGGACTTCCCCATCTATGTCGCCCTCTTTGCCGCGGCCTACGCCGTGCGGCAGGCGCGCCGGGAAGGCTGGCGCGCCCAAATTGCGCCCTTCCTGGGCCTGGGGCTGCTCTTGGGCATCGGCGGGGCGGTGCTTTATCTGCCCTTCTACATCGGCTTTTCCTCGCAGGCGGGCGGCATTGTGCCCAACCTCATCAACCCCACCCGCGGAGCGCAACTGTGGGTGATGTTCGGGCCGCTGCTGGTGCCGCTTTTCCTGTGGCTGGGGCTGGAAATCCATCGCCGCGGGCAGGCAGCCCGCCGTGAGGCCCTGCGGATGACCGGCTGGGCGTTGGCCTTCGCCCTCGCGCTGTTTGCCGGGGCGTGGCTGTTGGGCTGGCTGATTACCCACATCCCGCCGCTTTCGCCCCGCTGGGCGCAGGCCGGACCGGCTTTCTTAGGCATCACCGGCGCGGCTTCGTGGCGGGAACTCTCGGCAGCGGCCTTCCGGCGGCATTTCGGCAGCCCGTGGGGCACGCTCACGCTGGTGGCGCTGCTGGGGCTGGCGGCTTCCCTGCTGGTGGGGCGCGTTGCCCCTGCGCAGCGGCCGCGCTCGCGGCGGCGGGAAGGCGGCTTCCCCCTGCTGCTGGTGATTTTCGGGGCGCTGCTGGTGCTTGCACCCAACTTCTTTTACCTGCGCGACCAGTTCGGGACGCGCATGAACACGGTGTTCAAGTTCTACTACCAGGGCTGGCTGCTGTGGGGGCTGGCGGCGGCTTACGGCGTGGCGTGGCTGGCGCGGCAGCGGGCTTCCTGGCAGCCCCTCGCCCAGGCCGTATGGATCGCGGCGCTGCTCGCCGGGCTGGTTTACCCCGTGCTGGCGTTACCCAACCGCACCAACCATTTCAAGACCACCTGGGGCTGGACGCTGAACGCGGGCATCCACATTGCCCGTCAGCAGCCCGACGAGTGGGCGGCCATGCAGACGCTCTGGAAGGTGCCGGTAGGCCCGCTGGCCGAGGCCGTGGGTGGCAGTTACACGCAATACGCACGCATCAGCACCTACAGCGGGCAGCCGGCGGTGCTGGGCTGGCCGGGGCACGAAAGCCAGTGGCGCGGCGGCGGGGCGCTGTTTGCCGGGCGGCAGGAAGACATCAGCACGCTTTACACCACCCCTTCGTGGAAAACCGCCCAGGCCATCATCGCCAAATACGGCATCCGCTATATCGTAGTTGGCGCATTGGAACGCAACACCTACGCCGTGCGGGAAGACAAATTCCAGCGCCATTTGCCTGTGATTTTCCGGCAGGGCGCGGTTACAATTTACGAGGTCGTCAGGTAGTCGGGTAGTCAGGTAGTCACATAGTCCGACTGCCCGACTATCCGACTAAATGACCAACCGACTAACCGACTACCCGGCTAAATATGTCCAAACCTTCTTCTCACTTCACCACCGAACACCTGCTGTACGCTGCTGCTGTGGGGCTGGCGCTCGCCGTGCGGCTGTGGGGGCTGGGGCGCGCGCCGCTGGGGGCCGACGAAGCCGCCCTCGCGCTGGCCGCGCTGAAGGTAGCCGCCCGCCACGCCACGCCGTTAGGCCCTGCTCCCCTGCTGACCGGCCTCACCGGCTTGGCCTTCTTTTTGCTGGGAAGCACCGACGCGGTGGCCCGCCTGGTGCCCGCCCTGCTGGGAAGCCTGCTACCCCTGCTGGCGTGGCCGCTGCGCCGCGGCCTGGGGCGCAAAGCGGCCCTGCTGCTGGCCTTCGCCCTGGCGCTCGACCCGGGCCTGGTGGCCCTCTCGCGCCTTGCCAACAGCCCCGTTCCGGCGGTGCTGGTGCTTGCAGGGGCGGTTTTGGCCGCCGCCCGCGCCCGCTGGGATTGGGCGCTGCCGCTGGGCCTCCTGGGGCTGCTCCTCGGCCCAACGTTTTGGTTCAGCGCGTTGGCCCTGCTGCTCGCCGCGGCGCTCTATCGCGTCTTCGGCTTCCCGCTTGCCATCGCCCTGCCTCCCCATCGGCTGCGGCAGGGCCTGCGGAACGCCGTGGCCGTTGCAGTGCTCAGCAGCACCCTCGCCTTTTGGACGCCCGAAGGGCTGGGCACCTGGTTCAACGGCCTGAGCGCTTTCCTGCACACGCTTGTCCCCCTGGCACCCGTGCCGCTCCGCCTGCTGGCCGTGGCCTTGCTGGCCTATGCCCCCCTCGCCACCGGCGCGGCCATCGCCGGAGCAGCCCTGCTGGGGAACCAAAAACAGCCCGCGGCGGCCTTTGCCCTCGCCGCGGCACTGAGTGCGCTGGTGCTCACCATGCTTTACCCCGGCCGCAGCGTGGCGTTGCTGGTCTGGGCGCTGGTGCCGCTCTGGGCGCTGGCGGCATGGGCCCTGGCACAGTTGCCCCTCCGCCACCCCGCCGACACCGGCTGGCAGGCAGCCCTTACGCTGGCTCTGCTGACCTTCGCTTGGCTGAGCCTGCTGGCCTGGAGCCGCGCCCCCGCCGGAAGCCGTCAGGCCACCCTGCAACTCGGCCTGCTCATCGTCAGTCTGCTGCTTGTGCCGCTGCTCACCGCCCTGCTGGCGTTTTCGCGCGCCGAAAGCAACCGCACCTGGCAGGAGGCCCTCCTCGGCCCGGCCTGGGGGCTGGTGGCGGCAGGCGCATTGCTCACCCTGAGCGCCTTCAGCCGCGCCGCCTACGGCCCGCCCTCATCCGAATTGTGGGGTGCCACGGCCACCGCCCCCGAGGAACGTCTGCTGGTGCGGACCATCACCGCCCTGAGCCAACAGCACCACGGCATGCCCGACACGCTGGAAATCGTGGTGGTCTCGCCCCAGGAAAGCGCCGCCGCACAGGTGCTACGCTGGGCGCTCCATACCGACCCCAACGCCCGTTTCGCCATCGCCCTCCCGCCAAGCGCTTCCCCCGAAGCCCTCATCACTTTTTCCGACAAACCGCCCACCCAGGCCGCCGCCTATCGCGGCGAAGGATTCCCCCTGACGCTTGCGCCGCCGCTGCTTCCCGCCGCCACCCTGCAAAACATCGTGCAATGGCTGGCCTTCCGTCCGCCCCAACCCAAAGCCACGGAAGCCGTGCTCTGGGTGCGGGCCGACCTCTTCCCCGGCGCGTCCTCATCCCCCAACATGGAGAACCAGCAACCATGAGCCTTCCTCAACGCATCGCCATCGACGGCCCGGCCGCTTCGGGCAAATCCACCTTAGCCGAGCGCCTTGCCAAAGCCCTCGGCTACCTCTACTTTGATACCGGCGTGATGTACCGCGCGGTCACCTGGGCAGCGCTGCAACGCGGCTATGCCGTGGAAGACGCCGACAAACTGACCGAACTTGCCGCCAACCTGGATATTGACGTTCGCCCGCCCAGCGTGGACGACGGCCGCAAGTATGATGTGTTGGTGAACGGGCAGGATGTGACCTGGGCCATCCGCACGCCAGAGGTAGATGCCAACGTCTCAATGGTAGCCGCGCACCCCGGCGTGCGGGCTGCCCTGACCGACAAGCAGCGTGCCATTGGCCGCCGCGGCAAGGTGGTGATGGTCGGGCGCGACATCGGCACGGTGGTGATGCCCGACGCCGAACTGAAGATCTACCTGGACGCCTCGCCCGAGGAACGCGCCCGCCGCCGCTATCAGGAACGCCTGGCGCGCGGTGAGCAAGCCGATTATGAGCAAATTCTGGCAGCCGTGCGCGCCCGCGATCGCTTAGACAAAGGCCGCGAAATCGCCCCCCTGCGCGCCGCCGACGATGCCGTCATCCTCAATTCCGATGGGTTGAGCATCGGAGAAGTTTTTGAAGAGGCGTTGCGGCTGGTGAAAGCAAGGGATTGCTAAAAGGGAACCACAGAAAACACAGAGCGTTACAGAAAACACAGAAGGCACAGATCTGCTGTGCCTTTTTTCTGTGCCTTCTGTGCCAATCTGTGGTCTTGCGCCAATCTGTGTAATCTATGGTTTTATCCCCCCAGCCGCACGGGAATTTCGGCCAATCCTGCGATGCCCTCCAGCCTCACCGCGCAGCGGTAAGCCTTCACCAGCACGCCGCAAGCCGCCGCCCGGCGCAGCGCCGCCGGGAAATCGGGGTCGGCGGTGGGATGCGGGGCAAACGCCACGGCGTCATGCCGCTGGACGATGAACACCACCGCAGCCCGTTCGCCCGCCCCCACCAGGCGACACAGGTCGGCCAAATGGCGGCGGCCGCGCACCGTGGGCGCATCGGGGAACAGCGCCACGCCGCCTTCCACCAGGGTGATGGACTTGGTTTCAATCCACCACCGGCGGTCAGGAGCCGTAAGCAGAAAATCCAGCCGCCCCGCGCCATAAGCCGGTTCGGGGCGCACCTGCCACGCCTGGGGGGACAAACCGAGCCAGGCATCAAAAACGCCCCGCTGCAGCCCGGCAGCAAACAAGCGATTGGGCAGGCGGGAATCCACCGAAATCAGCACGCCGCCGTCGCCTTCCACCAGCACCAAATCGTAAGGCGTCTTGCGGTGGGGATTGCGCGCCCGCGCCAGCCACGCCCGCCGCGGCCTGTCAAACACCTCGTGCATCCGCCCCGAATTGGGCACATGCACGGCAACTTCCTGCCCATCGGCCAGCCGAGCCGCCGCCCGGAAGCGGTTTTCCCGCCGCAGCAAACGGGCAGGCGTAAGGGGTGGAAAGGGGAACCATACCTCAGGGATCTTCATTCGCGGAAAATACGGCGATAAGCCTCGGAACGCTCCAGCAATTCCTCGTGGGTGCCCATGGCGGCAATGCGGCCGCGGCGCAGCACGATAATCAGGTCGGCCCAGCGGATTTGCGAAAGGCGGTGGGTAATGAGGAAGGTCGTGCGGCCGCGAGAGGCCGTGAAAATGGCTTGCTGAATTTTGTCTTCGGTTTCCGAGTCAATGGCGCTGGTGGCGTCATCGAGCACCAGAATGCGGGGGTCAGCGAGGAAAGCACGGGCCAGCGCCAGCCGCTGCCGCTGCCCACCCGAAAGGTTGACGCCGCGCTCGCCCAGAATGGTGTCGTAGCCGTCTTTGAAGCCCATGATGAAATCGTGCGCCTGCGCCATTTTTGCCGCGGCGACGATTTCTTCCCGCGTGGCGTCGGGCTTTCCAAAAGCGATGTTTTCGGCCACCGTGCGGGAAAACAGGAAGATATCCTGCTCAATGATGGCAATCTGCTGGCGCAGGGCTTCCAGGCTCCACTCGCGGACGTCCACGCCATCCACCCGCACCGCGCCGCGGGTGACGTCGTAAGTCCGGTTGATGAGTTTGACCAGCGTGGTCTTGCCCGCGCCGGTCTGCCCCACCACGGCAACGCGCATGCCGGCTTCCACCGCAAAGGTAATGTCTTCCAGCACCGGCTTGCCACCGGCATACGCAAACGCCACCCCTTCAAACGCCACCGCCCCCCGCATGGGCGCGGCATAACCGGCAAGGTTCTGGTCAAGGGGCGTTTCGCGGTTGATAAGTTCCAGAATGCGGCGCGCCCCCGCCAGCCCCAACGCCACCTGCGAATAGGCAAACAGCGAAACAAAGGTGGGGAAACCGAACAATTGCAGCAGCCCAAAATAAGCCACCACATCCCCCACGTTGAGCGCCCCGCGGTGGAAAAGATAAAGGGCGTGCCCCAGGCCAGTGGCGTTGGCCACGCCCATGAGCAGCAGCGGCAAAAAGCGGGCTTCCACGTTCCCCTGCCGCACGTAGGCATCCCGGAATTCCCGCGCATGGGAAGCAAACCGCCCCGCCTCGCCGCTTTCCTGCACCGCACCCTTGACGGTCTCGATGCCATCCAGCGCTTCGGCCAGGCGGGTGTTCATCTGGCCGAAAGCCGCCCGGACACGGTCGCTGATGGGGCTGAGTTCGTGCAGGTATTGCGCCAGCAAGAGCGCATAGCCCACCAGGAAGCCGAGGGGCGTGGCGATGAGCGCCGGGTGATAGCGGGGGGCAAACAGAATCGGCATCAGCAGGAACGCCGCCGACCCCACCACTAAGTTGATGCCCGGGCTGAACATCAGGTTGACTTCCCGAACGTCGTTGGTGGCGCGCGCCATCGTGTCGCCCACGGGCTGCAGGTTGTGAAAGGTCATGCTCTTGCCCAGCAGGGCGATGTAGAGTTCGTCGCGGATATCGCGTTCCAGCCGCTGAGCCATCACCTCGGCGCTGAAATTCCGCCCCAGTTGCAGCGCGCCGCGCACAATCTGGCTGACCACAATCAGCCCCGCGGCCACCGCCAGGTAATTCACCCGCGGCGGATGCGCCAGGACGGCGTTGAAGGCTTTCCCGATGATCATCGGCACCACAGCCGCGAGGCCGGCGTTGCCCAATGCGCCCAGCAGCATGGTGGCAATCAGCCAGCCATGCCGCCGGGCGTGGGAAGCCACCCAGCACACGGCGTTTCGGCGGCACGTGCGGTAAGTATGGGGAGGGGTAAATTCGGCGGGCATGGGGAAAATGGCGAATTGCGAATCAGGTTTCGTCAGGGAAAGGCATTTCGGCGGCAATGGCATACACGCCGTATTTGGGGAAGTCGCGCGGGTCGGCCGGGCGCAGGCGGCCATCGCGCGGGCGCACCCAATACGCGCCGCCGTCGCGGTGCAGCAGCGGGATTTCCTCATGGCGGCGGCCAAACACGCGGCGGGCAATGATGCTGTGGTAGCGGTAGGTCTCCCGTTCTTCGGGGTAGCGGGCAAAGATGCGTTCGTAGGCCAGGACGAACTGCGCCACGTAGTCGGCGTTCACCACGTGCAGGTTGCTGATCAGCCAGCAGCGGTCGGCGTACTGCCAGTAGTAGGCCAGGCCGAGGAAGTCGCCTTCCCGATTGAGGTAAGGGTAAAAAGGGAAGGCGCGGCAAGTCACCGAGCGGTAGGGGCGCTGCTCGGCGCAGTGCTCCGGCCCGCGGCACACGGCCAGCACCTGGCCATCGGGCGTTTCGGCCTGCAAAGCGGCGGTGATTTCGGGGGTTTCGCCTTCCCACAGCCGCCAGACGCCGGGTGCGGTGCGTTGCAGGTAAGCCCATTCCTCACGATACAGCGGCGGCACCGCGTGGCGCGGGTCGCAGCAAAACGGGCGGCCGCCGGGGTTGTAGGGCGCGCATTTTTCGCCGCAGTCAAAAGCGGCAATGGGAGCGTCGAAATCCGCATGCAGGTGAGCGAAGAAATCCACGCAGCATTACTCCACAGACCGTTCGCCCCGATGGCGCAGGTGGTCGACGAGCAGGTAAGCCATGAAGAGGAAGGCCAGCACCACCGCGATCATGAAGGGGACATTGATGGCGATCCACGGTTCGGTAAACACCTTCCACTTGGCTAAAATTTCCACACCCATCCATACCAAAATCACTGTGGGGAAGGCATAGCGCAGGGACATGCCCCAGCCCCGCTGGTGATAGAGGCGGTAAAGGGCATACCCACCACCGCCCAACGCGGTGATGAAGAGCAAGCAGGTCGCCCACGAATGCACGCCGAGGTCGTAGGCAATCAGCATGACCACATAGAAGAACCACAGCACGCTGAAGGCTTCAAAGGCCGCCCGCGGCCCGTAGTTGTGCACCGGTCCAGCGGCCACCGGCCCGCGCATCAGCGGCAGTTTGCGCCGCAGCCACAGCACCAGCGAGCAACGCACGCTTTCCTGGTAGAGCAAATAAGCCACCAGCCCCAACACCAGCCCGGCGGTGTATTCCAACAGCATGTATTCGCCGCCCGTGCCATGCACTGTGGGCACGCCGAAGCGCTTCGCGGCGAAGAGAAAGCCGTACTCCACGCCGCCCGTCCACACAAACGTGCCGGCGAGGATGCCCCAGAAACTCTGCCATGCCTCATCCTCTATCCAGCGCGTGGCGGCGATGATGGCCAAACCGAGCACGGTCAGCGCCACCGCGGTATGCGCTACATAGCCGCTGGCGTATTTTTCGGTGAGCACCATGAAGGCGTGCCCGATGGGCATAATTAGCAACACGAACACAAACGAAAGTAAGCCTTTCATGCGCCACCTCCAGCAGGGGATAAACCACAGATGACGCAGATTTCACAGATTTTTCTGCGTCATCTGCGTAATCTGCGGTTCTCTTACCCCAGCAGTTCGCGCAAGATTTTCTGCACCTCTTTGGGGTTGGCTTTGCCGCGGGTCTCGCGCATCACCTGCCCCACGAACCAGCCGATGAGCGAGGTCTTGCCGCTGCGGTATTTTTCCACTTCTTTGGGGTTAGCGGCCACGATTTTCTCGCAAATTGCCCGCAGCGCGCCGGCGTCGCTGACCTGCGCCAAGCCCTCTTCTTCCACAATCTGCTTAGGCGGCTTACCGGTGTCTTCCACCTTCACCACTAAGGCCTTGCCGGTGGAGGTGTTGACCGTGCCCTTGTCCACCAGGCGGATGATCATCGCTAAGTATTGCGGCGTGACCTTGAGTTGGTCGGCGCTCAGGCCGCGCTCGTTGAGCAGGCGCAGCACTTCGTTGATCACCCAGTTGGAAACCCGCTTGGGGTCGCCGTTGTAGGCTTGCAGCGCGGCTTCGTAGTAGTCGGAAAGCGCCCGCTCGGTGGTCAGGATGTCGGCGTCGTATTCCGGCAGGCCGTATTGCGCCATGAAACGGGCGCGGCGCTCCAGCGGCAGTTCGGGGAAGTCGGCGAGGATGCGGCGCTTCCACTCATCATCCATCACTAACGGAAGCAGGTCGGGCTCGCGGAAGTAGCGGTAGTCGGCTTCAGTTTCCTTGGAACGCATCTTGCGGAGCACGCCCGCGTCCTCGTCCCATTCCAACGTCCACGGTTCAATTTTGCCGCCGGCTTTCACTTCGCGGATTTGGCGCTGAATTTCGGTGGCAATGGCTTCGCGCACGGCTTCGATGGAGTTGACGTTTTTGATTTCGGTCTTGGGGTTGAGGTAATCCGCGCCCTTGGGGCGGATGGAGACGTTGGCGTCGCAGCGGATGTGCGCCTTTTCCATGTTGCCTTCGGAAATGCCCAGCCAGCGCACCAGTTGCCGCAGGCGGATGAGGTACTGCGCGGCTTCGTCGGCAGAGCGCAGGTCGGGGCCGGTGACCATTTCAATCAGCGGCACACCGCAACGGTTGAAGTCAATCAGGCGGTAGCCGTTGGCGTGTTTGGTTTTGCCTGCGTCTTCTTCAATGTGCAGTTTGATGATGCTGACGCGGCGGGTGTAGCCCTCGGGCATGGGCAAATCCAGGTAGCCGCCGATGGCGATGGGGCGGTCGAACTGGGTGATCTGGTAGCCTTTGGGCAGGTCGGGGTAAAAGTAGTTTTTGCGGTCAAAGTAGGAAACCCGCTGCACCTCGGCGTGCATGGCGGTTGCCAGCAGCACGGCCTTTTCCGCCACAGCCTTGTTGAGCACAGGCAACACGCCAGGCTGGCCGGTGCACACGGGGCAGATATTCGTGTTGGGCGGCTCGCCCCACGAATCGGCTTTGCAGTTGCAGAAAATCTTGGTTTCGGTGTTGAGTTGGATGTGGGTTTCCAGGCCGATGATGGCTTCGTATTCCATAACGCGCTCCTTGACAAATACAAACCACAGATTTCGCAGATTACACAGATTTGGACTTCTTGGACAACACAAATCGCTTGAATTCCAAGCTCTGCGCTCCAAAATTGAGCAGCAATCCTTTGCGAAAGCCACTGGCTTTGAGGTAATGAATGACTTGGGCTTCCTCAAGTCGCCCCAGTTTGACGACCGCTTTCACTTCAACGATAACGCTCCCAAAACAGACAAAATCGGCGCGATAAACTGTTTTCAAAGGCTGGTTTTTGTAGTAAATCTGCAGACCAGCCTCATGCTGAAAAGGAATACCTCGACGGGAAAACTCCAGCGCTAATGCCTCGTGATAGGCGCTTTCCAAAAAGCCAGGGCCCAGTTCACGGTGCACCTCCATTGCCGCGCCGATGATAGCGTAAGTCTGCGGGTCATTCTCTCGCAAAGCGCCCATATCTCAAAGCCCCTCTGCCTATGCAGAGCCATGCTTTATTTCTGCGCAATCTGCGTAATCTGCGGTTGAAAATTTGCGGTTTTTTCCACCGCGCGGGCGAGGCGCAGAATCGTCGCTTCGTCGTAATCGCGCCCCAGCAGTTGCACGCCCAGGGGCAAGCCCTCGCTGTTCAGCGCCACGGGCACGGAAATGCCGGGCACGCCTGCATGGTTGGCGGCCACGGTCAACTGGTCGGCGTATTGCATCAGCACGCTGTCGCCGTACACCGCGCCCATGGGGAACGCCGCGGTCGGCGTGGTGGGCGTCAGCAGGGCGTCCAGGCGGTACTTGCCCTCGGGGTCAAAAATTGCCTCGAAATCGCGGCGGATGAGGGTGCGCACCTGCAGCGCGCGTTGGTAATACCGCTCGCTGTACTGCGCCGCGCTGACGTACATCCCCATCAAAATCCGCAGTTTGGGCTGCAGGCCAAAGCCTTGCCCGCGGCTCTTGCGGTACATTTCACGCATATCTGCAACCCGGTCGGGCGTGCGGTAGCCGTACTTCACCCCGTCGTAGCGGTGCAGGTTGGAAGCCGCCTCCACCCGGGCAATCACGAAATAGGCTGGAATGCCGTAGCGGTTGTGCGGCATAGGGACGTCTTCCACGATTTCCACGCCCATGTTGGCTAAGCGCTCGGCGGTATCCAGCACAGCCTGTTTGATTTCCGCAGGCAGCGGCTCTTCCACTAATTCGCCGCCCTCGGCGCGCACAATGCGGAAATAGTCGGGGGAAAGCCCTACCCGCAGACCACGGACGTCCTTTTCCAACTCGGCGAGGTAATCGGGCACGGGCACGGTGGCGGAGGTGGCGTCGTGGGGGTCGCGGCCGGCAATCACCTGCAGCATCAGCGCCGCGTCGCGCACGCTGCGGGCGATGGGGCCGGGGGTATCCAACGACGAGCCGAAGGCAATCAGCCCATAGCGGGAAACCCGCCCGTAGGTCGGCTTTAGGCCCACCACGCCGCAGAACGCGGCGGGCTGGCGGATGGAGCCCGCGGTGTCGGTGCCGAGGGAAAGCCAGCCCTCGCCCGCGGCCACCGCGGCCGCGCTGCCGCCCGAAGAGCCGCCCGGCACCCGGCTGGTATCCCACGGGTTGCGGGGCGTGGGCTTGAACGCCGAAGATTCGCTGGACGATCCAAAGGTGAACTCGTCCAGGTTGACCTTGCCCAACATCACGCCGCCCGCGGCTTCCATGCGTTCCACGGGGGTGGCGGCGTAGGGGCCGATGTAATTTGCCAGAATGCGCGACGCCGCGGTGGATGGCGTGCCTTCCACCACGAAAATGTCCTTCACCGTGAAGGGCACGCCGGCTAAGGGGCCGGGGTCGTCGCCCGCGGCGACCTTGGCGTCCACCGCGTCGGCCTGGGCGCGGGCGCGCTCGGCGGTGAGGGTGATGAAGGCGTGAATTTTGTCAGGCTCGGCTTCGGGGTCGCCGCCGATGCGGCCGGGGATGCCGTCCACCGCGGCAATGCGCTCTAAGGTGGCTTCCAGCACGTCGCGCGCCGAAAGTTTCCCCGCCCGCACCGCGGCGGCGATTTCGTGGGCTTCCATGCGCAAAATTTCTTCCATGCCGTTCTCCTTATAGGAAACCGCAGATTTCGCAGATTAGCGCAGATTTTTTCTGTGAAATCTGCGTAATCTGCGGTTAAATTTCCTCGTGAGGGATGTCGGGGACGACGATGTAGCCGTCCTCGGTTTCGGGCGCCTGCGCCATCAACTTCTCGGGGTGGGGAAAGGGCTGCCAGCGGTCTTCCCGCGGCGGCGCGCTGATGGCTTGCGTGTAGGGCACGCCGTGGGACGTGATGGGCGTGTCGGCGTCCAGCGGCACGGCTTCCAGTTCGTGAATCGCGTCCAGTTGCTTGTTGAGTTCCCTGCGGAGATATTCCGCCTCGTCGCTGCCGAGTTCAAAGGCAGCGAGTTCCACCAGATGGTCGAACAGGGTGCGGTCGATTTCCTCGCTCATCTTGCCTCCACAAAAAGGGGATGAAACAATTGTAGCACAGGCGGCTGGTAAAATAGCGGGTGGTATATTCGTTACCTGGTGAGTGGTTACTTCGTGCCGCTTCACCACATGACACGGAAACACTTGACACTGGAACACACCATGTTGACCTACCTCATCATCGGCCTCGGCAACCCGGGCCGGGAATACGCCCAAACCCGCCACAACGCCGGCTTCCTGCTCGTTGACCGCCTGGTCGAGCGGCTGGGCACACGCTTCCGCCGCCTGCAATTCAAAGCCCTGACCACCGACGCCCGCTACGGCAATGCCAAAATCATCCTTGCCAAGCCGCAAACCTACATGAACCTCTCCGGGCAGGCCGTGGGGCCGCTGATGCGCTTCTACAAAATCCCGCCGGAGCGGCTGCTGGTGGCCTACGACGACCTCGACCTGCCCCTCGGCACGGTGCGCCTGCGCCCCAAAGGCGGCCACGGCGGCCACAAGGGGATGCGTTCCATCATTGAGCGCTTAGGTACGCAGGAATTCCCCCGCCTGCGCCTCGGCATTGGCCGCCCGCCCGGCCGCATGGACGCCGCCGATTATGTACTCCAACCCTTCGCCCCCGCCGAGTTGGAAGCCATGTCCATTGCTTTTGACCGCGGCGTGGAAGGCATCTTCCGCTGGCTGGACGAGGGGCTGGAGGCTGCAATGAATTTCGTCAATGCGCCCCAAACCAACGACTAAACGACCTGGCGACTACCCGACTGCCGGGCTCCTGACTTTCTTCCCATGCTTCTTCCCCTTTTGACCGCCTCACCGTCACTGCGCGCCGTGGCCGAAGCCCTGCGGGCGGGCGCCCCCATCCCCGGCACGGTGGAAAGCCCCACCGCGCCGCCCAACCTCGCGCTGCCCCGCGCCGCGCGCCTGCCGGTGGCGGTGGCGCTGTGGAAGGCGTTGGGGGTTCCCGTGGTCTGGCTGACCCACCGTGCCGACTACCTGCTGCTCGCCCGGCGGGAACTCAGCCTGTGGCTGCCCGAAGCCGAGGCCGCCGACCTGCTGACCTTCCCCGAACCGCCCAGTCCCTTCGACCCGCCCGAACGGTGGGACGAGCGCACCCGCACCGAGCGGCTGCAGGCGTTGAGCGCGCTGGCGGCCCATTTCGTGCCCGCCGCCGCCCGCCAAACACCCCTCATCCTCACCACCGCTCGCGCCCTGCTGCCGCCCCTGCTGCCCCGCCGCGACTTCCTCAAAGCCGCCCGCCGCCTGAAACCCGGCCAGCGCCTCAACCCCACCGCCTTAGCGCGCGATCTGGTCACCCTGGGCTACGAACCCGTCACCACCGTCACCGCCTGCGGCCAGTTCGCCCGCCGCGGCGGCCTGCTGGATTTCTGGCCGCCCACCTCCCCCCACCCCATCCGCCTAGATTTCTTCGGCGACGAACTGGAAACCCTGCGCGCCTTCGACCCCGCCACCCAGCGCACCACCAAGCGCCTGCCCGCCGTCTTGCTGGCCCCGGCGCGAGAATCTCCCGGGGAAATGCCAACCACTACAACCCTGTTGGATTATCTCCCCCCCCGCTCGGTGGTGTTGTTCGACGACTGGGACGCGCTGCAAACGGCGTGGGAAAAAGCACACCACGAAGCCCGCGCCCTGGAAAACGCCGCCGACCGCATCGTGCCCCCCGAAAGGCTGGCCTCCTTAGAAGCCTTCCCCGCGGCGGTACGGCGGCTGGCGTTGGGCCCCGCCGGTGCAGGCAGCGCCCTGCCCCCCGACGCCCTTGCGCTCGCCTTCCAGCCCGAAGAACGCTACGGCGGGCAGGTGCGCCCCTTCCTTGAAGCCGTCCACGCCCTGCTGCAGCGTGGGGAACAGGTCTTCATCGTCTCCCGCCAGACGCCCCGCCTGCGGGAACTGTGGCAGGAGGAATTTGCGGGGAAATTGCCCCCCGCGGGTGCAGATCTCTCCCCACCCCCACCGCCTGCGGCGGTATCCCCCTCCCCTCCCTTAGTAAGGGAGGGGAGGGGGACAGGGGGAGGGGTGGGATCCACCCCCACCTTCGTCGAAAGCGCGCTGGGCGGCGGTTTCGCCTTCCGCACGCCCCAGGCCACGGTGCACCTTTTCACCGACGCCGAAATTTTCGGCTGGCGCCCCCCGAAGGTGCGCCGCCGCCCCCGCCCCCAGCCCCGGCCCCCCGAAGCCGCCTACGCCGACCTGCAGCCGGGCGACTATGTCGTGCATGTTGACCACGGCATCGGGCGCTTCGCGGGCATCGTGCGCCGCACCTTGGAAGGCAAAACCCGCGACTACCTGCTCGTGGAATACGCCGAGGGCGACCAACTCTTCGTGCCCATCCACCAGGCCGACCGCCTGACCCGCTACATCGGCCCCACCGACCGCCCGCCTTCCATCACCCGCTTAGGCAGCGGCGACTGGCAGCGCACCAAAAGCCGCGTGCGGGAAGCCGTGCAGCAGATGGCCGAGGAACTGCTGGAACTCTACGCCCGCCGCAACCTCGCCCAGGGGCACGCCTTTGCCCCCGATTCCGATTGGCAGCGCGAACTGGAAGCCGCCTTCCCCTACCTGGAAACCGAAGACCAGCGCAAGGCCATCGAGGCCGTCAAGCGCGACATGGAAAGCCCCCGCCCGATGGACAGGCTGATCTGCGGCGACGTCGGCTATGGCAAAACCGAGGTCGCGCTGCGGGCAGCCTTCAAGGCCGTGATGGATAGCAAGCAGGTCGCCATGTTGGTGCCCACCACGGTGCTCGCCCAGCAGCACTACCGCACGTTCCGCCGCCGCCTGGCCGCCTTCCCCGTGGTGGTGGAAATGCTTTCCCGCTTCCGCACCCCCGCCGAGCAGCGCAGCATCTTGCAACGCCTCGCCCGCGGCGAAATCGACATCATCATCGGCACCCACCGCCTGCTTTCCGGCGACGTCCAGTTCAAAGACCTCGGCCTGGTCATCATCGACGAAGAGCAGCGCTTCGGCGTGGCGCACAAAGAGCACTTCAAGCGCCTGCGCACAGCGGTGGATGTGCTCACCCTGACCGCCACGCCCATCCCCCGCACCCTTTACATGGCGCTCACCGGCGTGCGCGACATTTCGGTCATCGAAACCCCGCCCGCCGCCCGCCTGCCGGTCATCACCCACGTCGGGCCTTACGACCCCGAACTGGTGCGGCGCGCCATTCTGCGGGAACTCGACCGCGGCGGGCAGGTGTTCTTCGTGCACAACCGCGTCCAGACCATCCAGGCCATGCGCCGCCACCTGGAACGCTTAGTGCCGGAAGCCCGCATTGCAGTGGGGCACGGCCAGATGCCCGAAAAGCAACTTGCCGAGGTGATGGAAGCCTTTGCCAACGGCGAAGTGGACGTGCTCTTGAGCACCACCATCATCGAATCGGGGCTGGACTTCCCCAACGCGAACACCCTCATCGTGGACCGCGCCGATGCCTTCGGCCTGGCGCAACTTTACCAGCTGCGCGGGCGGGTGGGGCGCGGGCCGGTGCAGGCTTACGCCTATTTCTTCCGCCACCGCAGCAAAGCCCCCACCGAAGAAGGCCGCCTGCGGCTGGAAACCTTAGCCGAACACACCGCCTTAGGCGCGGGCTACGCCATCGCAATGCGCGACCTGGAAATGCGCGGTGCGGGCGAAATTTTGGGCACCCGCCAGCACGGGCACATGGCCGCGGTGGGCTTCCACCTTTACACCCGCCTGTTAGCCGAAGCCGTGCGCCGCCTGCGGGAAAGCCGCGGCCTGCCCGCGGAAGGCGGTTTTGGCGAAGCCGAAGCCGCGCTGGCTGCGATGCCCAGCCCGGTGAGCGTGGAACTGCCCCTGGAAGTCAGCCTGCCGCCGGAATACATCCCCGACGAGGGCACCCGCCTGGCGCTCTACCGCCGCCTAGCCGAAATCCGCAGCACCGAAGCCCTGGAAGCCCTCGCCGCCGAACTGGAAGACCGCTTTGGCCCCCTGCCGCCGCCCGCGGCCAACCTGCTCTACCAGATGCGGGTGAAACTGCTGGCCGAGCGGGCAGGCATCGCCGCGGTGCGCACCGACAGCGGGCAGGTCGTGCTGCAGCCGCCGCCCCCACCCGCAGGGCAAAAACGCCCCCTGCCCCCCTTACCCCCGCCCTGGCGCACCGGCAGCCGCGCCTACTGGCTGCCCCTGCGGGAGGGGTGGCAGGAGGAAGTCATCAAAGGGCTGGAAATGCTGGGAAAGTCGGATAGTCGGATAGTCAGATAGTCGGGAAGTCGGGAAGTCGGATAGTCGGGTGGTCAGGGAGTCGGGAAGTCGGATAGTCGGGTGGTCGGGTGGTCAGGGAGTCGGGATTGCTGTCCGCTCCCTTTCATCCCAACTTTCCCCGCCTCGCGCCGCAATAATGTTATAATTCCGGCATGTCTTCGACACCCAGTCTGACCCATCTGGATGCCGAGGGGCGGGCGCGCATGGTCGACGTCGGCCACAAACCGCCGACCGAGCGCGTGGCCGTGGCCAAAGGCGAAGTGCACATGCGCCCCGAAACCCTCGCGCTGATTCGCAAAGGCGCGCTCAAGAAAGGCGATGTGCTCACCGTGGCCGAAATTGCCGGGGTGATGGCCGCCAAACGCACCAGCGACCTTATTCCCCTCTGCCACCCTCTGCCGCTCAGCCAGGTCACGGTGGAACTCGCCTTGCGGGACGACCTCCCCGGCGTGGAAATCACCGCCACCGCCCGCACCGTGGCACAGACCGGCGTCGAAATGGAAGCCCTGACCGCCGTTTCGGTGGCCGCGCTGACTGTGTACGACATGGCCAAAGCCGCCGAGAAAACCATGCGTCTCACCAACATCCGGCTGGTGCGCAAACACGGCGGCCAGAGCGGCGACGTCATCAACGAGTAACCTATGCCTGCTTACCGTGTTCTTCTTTTTGCCACCTTGCGCGACCTTGCAAAGCAAGAGGCGCTTACCCTCACGCTCTCACCCAATGCCACCGTCGGGCAACTACGGGAAGCCCTGGCAGCCATCCCCGCGCTGCAGCCTTACGCCGAGAGCGCCGTCATTGCCGTCAACCACGCCTTCACCACCGACGACACCCCCCTCACCCCCGACGACGAAATTGCCGCCTTCCCCCCCGTAAGCGGCGGCTGATTTTTCGCACCGAGGAACGCCCATGCCCC
Organism: Chloroflexota bacterium; assembly: GCA_011322445.1. Classification (NCBI taxonomy): domain Bacteria; kingdom Bacillati; phylum Chloroflexota; species Chloroflexota bacterium. The sequence continues at coordinate 102,618 of DRMV01000033.1, forward strand.
AAGTTACCGTGACCTTCTTCGGCGCGCTGCGGCACATCACCGGCGTGCCGCGTCTCACGCTGGAAATCCCCCCCGGCACCACCGTGGCACAACTCAAAGCCCTGCTGCTGGAACGCTACCCGGAACTGGACAAATCGTTCCAGGGGATTGTCACTTCCATTGGTGAAATCACCGCCGAAGACGATGAAATCGTGCCCGATGGCGCGCAAGTTGCGCTTTTTCACCCCATCGCCGGCGGCAGCGAGGCAGCGCCGGAAAGTGCTTTCCCCACCCTCGCCCTGGTGACGGAAGAAACGCTGGATTTGAACGCCCTGGTCGCCCGCATCACCGCCCCCACCACGGGCGCGGTGGTGTTCTTCACCGGTGTGGTGCGCGGCCGCACCGGTGAACAGGAAACCGCCTATCTGGAATACGAAGCCTACCGCGAGATGGCCGAGGCCAAACTGCAACAGGTGGCCGCCGAAATTCGTGAGCGCTGGCCGAAGGTGGAAGGCATCGTCCTGGTGCAACGCATCGGCCGGCTGGAAGCCGGCACGCCCACGGTGCTGGTGGCCTGCGCTGCCCCCCACCGCAACGACGGCGCTTTTGAAGCCGCCCGCTACGGCATCAATCGGCTCAAAGAAATCGTGCCGGTGTGGAAAAAGGAAATCGGCCCGTCGGGCGAGCATTGGGTGCATGGCCACTACCACCCCACCGCCCAGGACGAACGCCCCTCAGCCCCTCCAGAACACTGACCACGGGCGCCAAGCACCAAACACGGAGCACTTCACCTATGAGCATTCCCTGGCGCTGCGCTTCTTGCGGCACCCCCTACCCCGACGACGCTTTGCCCTACCGCTGCCCCAAATGCGGCGACATCTTCGACCGCGTCGAAGCCCCTCGCTTCGCTCCCGAAGCCGTCGACAATGCCCTGCCCGGCATCTGGCGTTACCGCCACACCTTTGCCCTGCCGCCGGAAACCCCACCCGTCAGCCTGGGCGAAGGCCGTACCCCGCTGGTATGGGACGAAGCCTTTGGGCGGCGCGTGGCCTTCAAACTGGAATTCATCAACCCCACCGGATCCCACAAAGACCGGGGGGCGGCGCTGATGGCGGCCTTCCTGAAAAGCCGCGGCGTCACCACCGCGGTGGAAGACTCTTCCGGCAATGCGGGAGCCGCGTTTGCCGCCTACGCCGCCCGCGCGGGCATCCACGCCCGGATCTACACCCCGGCTTACGCCTCGCCGGTGAAACGGGCACAAATGGCCGCCTACGGGGCCGAAGTGGTGGCCGTGGACGGCCCGCGTTCCGCCGCCGCCGAAGCCGCCCGCCAGGACGCCGACCGCGGCATCCCCTACGCCAGCCACGCCTTCCTGCCCGTCGGGTTGGATGGCTACGCCACGATTGCTTACGAAATCTACGAGCAAATGGGCGCGCCCGCGTCGGTCGTCGCCCCCGTAGGGCACGGCGGGCTGCTGCTGGGCATCGCGCGCGGCTTCCTGGCGCTGCTGGCAGGCGGCGTCATCGAGAAAATGCCGCGCCTGTTCGGCGTCCAGGCCCTGGCTTGCGCGCCGGTGTGGGCCGTGGCCCGTGGCGGGCGCGAAGCCCTTGGATGGGTTACCGACCAGTTGCCTACCGTGGCCGAGGGCGTGCGCGTCCGCTGGCCAGTGTGGGGCGACAAACTTCTGAATACCATCGAAGGCCACGATGGCACTTTCCTGGTAGTGGAAGAAGAAGCCATTTTGCCCGGACGAGAGGAACTGGCGCGCCGCGGTTTCTTCGTCGAACCCACTTCGGCCATCGTATGGGACGCCCTGCGCCAGATCGCCAACTGTGCGCCCGACCCAATCGCTGTTGTCTTGACCGGTAGTGGTTTCAAGGCCCCCCAAGTCACCCCCGTTTCCGAAGGAGAAAAAGAGCAATGACCGAACGCGTTGTCATCACCGGCATGGGCACCGTCAACCCCCTTGGGCATACCGTAGCCGAAAGCTGGGAAGCGGCACTCCATGGCACCTCCGGCGTGGGGCCCATTACACTGTTCGATGCGTCGCGCCTGAAAGTCCACATTGCCGCCGAAGTCAAAAACTTCGACCCCACCCGATACATTGACCGCAAGGAAGTGCGCCGCACCAGCCGCTTTGAGCAATTTGCCCTCGCCGCAGCCCAGGAAGCCATTGCCCAGGCAGGCATCGCTGCCGACACCGAAGACCCCTACCGGGTGGCCGTGATTGTCGCCTCGGCTATCGGGGGGCTGGAACGGCTTTCGGAAAACGTCCTCATTGCCCACAAACGCGACCCCTCGCGCATCAGCCCCTTCGTGATTCCCATGATGATGTCTAACGGCGCCGCGTCGCTGATTGCCATGCACCACGGCTTCCACGGCCCCTCGTTTTCCACAGCCTCAGCATGCGCCTCTGGCAACGATGGCATTGGGGTAGCATGGCACCTGATCCGCTCTGGTGCCGCCGATGTTGCCATCACCGGCGGCAGCGAAGCCACCATCACCTTTACCGGCGTGGGCGCGTTCGACCGCTTGGGGGCGCTTTCCCGCCGCAACGACGACTGGAGCATGACGCCCCAACCCTTCGACAAAAACCGCGACGGCCTGGTGATGGGCGAAGGGGCTGGCATCCTGGTGCTGGAAAGCGAGCGTCACGCCAAAGCGCGCGGGGCTGAAATTCTGGCCGAACTGGCCGCCTACGGAGCCACAGCCGACGCCTATCACGTCACCGCTCCCCACCCCGAAGGCACCGCCGGGGCCAAGGCCATTTTGCTGGCCCTGGAAACCGCAGGCGTGACCCCCGACGAAGTGGACTACATCAACGCCCACGGCACAGCCACCCAACTCAACGACGTCTCCGAAACCCGCGCCATCAAACGCGCCTTCGGCGAGCAGGCCTACCGCATCCCGATTTCCTCCACCAAGTCCATGACCGGCCACATGATGGGTTCGACCGGTGCGCTGGAAGCCATCTTCTGCGTGCAGGCCATTCGCGAAGGCGTGGTGCCGCCCACCATCCACTACGAAACCCCCGACCCCGAATGCGACCTGGACTACGTGCCCAACGAACCGCGCGAACATGCGGTCGAAGTTGCCATCAGCAACGCTTTCGGCTTTGGCGGACACAACGCCATTCTGGTGTTCCGCAAATACACCGGATAACCCCTCATGCTCACGGGGAGCCCCAAACCACAGATTCCGCAGATTTTCGCGGCGTTCCCCAAGCGTGAGCCATTCGCAAAATCTGTGGTGCTGAAAACCTCGAACGCGGCGAGCACCGGCCACCCAGCCCGGCTGGGCGGTCGGCGTTCCTTGCGTTCCCAGGAGTGTGCTCTATGGAAACGCGCTTGCTCGAAACACCCCAGGCCTTCGCACAGCGCCTGGGCCTTCACTTCAACGACCTGCGGCTGTTGATTCGGGCGCTCACCCATCGCTCGTACGTCAACGAACACCGCGACGCGCTGGAAGACAACGAGCGGCTGGAATTTTTAGGCGATGCCATTTTGGATTTCGTCGTGGGGGAATGGCTCTATCACCACTTTCCCGAAATGGATGAGGGAGCGCTGACCCGCTTGCGCTCGGCGCTGGTCTGCCGCGAGCAACTGGCCGAGTTTGCCCGCCAAACCGGGCTCGACCGCGCCATGCTGCTGGGCCACGGTGAAGACGCCCACGGCGGGCGGCGGCGTGACACCCTGCTCTCAGCCACCTTCGAAGCCCTCATCGGCGCCCTTTACCTGGACAGCGGACTGAAAGCCGTGCGTGACTTTCTCTTCCCGCTGCTGGAACCGGCGGTTGACTACATTCTGGAACGCCGTCTCGACGAAGACCCCAAAAGCGTGCTCCAGGAACGCGTCCAGGCCATGGGCTACGATTCACCTGCTTACCGCACGGTGCGCGTGGAAGGCCCTGACCACCAGCGCCGGTTTGAAATTGAAGTCGTGGTAGGCAATACACCGTGGGGCCGCGGCACAGGCCCCAGCAAGCGCGAAGCCACCAAAAACGCCGCCCGCGTTGCCTTGCAACGGCTGGAACGCGGCGAACTCCCCCCGGAATAAATTCTAATGACTGTTTCTCGCCCCCCTGCTTCTGCCCCGCTCATTCTTCTGGTCGACGACGACGCCGAACTGACCCACATCCTGGAAGAATTTCTCAGCCAGCAAGGCTTCCGCACCCTCTCTGCCCACACCATCAAAGCCGCCCTCGCCGTGCTGCGCCACGAAACCCCTACCTTACTCATCGCAGATATGCGCCTGCCTGACGGCAGCGGCAACGACCTGATTGCCTACCTGCGCCAACAGCCCGAAGGGGAAGCCGTGCCGGTCATCGTGGTTTCCGCGCTGGCCGATGCTTCCAGCGTTCAGACCGCCCGCCGCTTCGGGGCCGACGAATACCTCATCAAGCCCTTTCACCCCGACGAACTGCTGGCCGTGGTGCAAAACAGCCTGCACCGCAGGCGGGCCGTTGAGCAACTGGTCACACGCGAAGCCCACCTGCAAACCGTCACCATCTTAGCCAAAACCATCGAAGCCCGCGACGCCTACACCGGCGGCCACGTGGAACGCGTCAGCACCTACGCGCGCAAACTGGCCGAGGCTTTAGGCTGGTCGGCGGAAGACCTGATGCTGCTGGAATTCGGCGCGCTGCTGCACGACATCGGCAAAATCACCATTCCCGAAAACATCCTCAACAAACCCGGCCCTCTCACCCCCGAAGAGCGCGCCATCATGCGCGAACACCCCCAACGCGGCGCTGAAATTCTGCGCCATGTCAGCCACCTGCGCCCCACCATTCCCTACATCCTGTATCACCACGAGCGCTGGGATGGAAAAGGCTACCCCGAAGGGTTACGCGGTGAAGCCATTCCCCCCGAAGGCCGCCTGCTGGCCATTGTGGATGCTTACGATGCCATGACCACCCGCCGCCCCTATCGCACGCACCCCCTCGGCAAAGCCGAAGCAGCCGCCGAGATCCTGCGCCAGAGCGGCACCATCTTCGACCCCCAGATGGCAAAAACTTTCGTGCATCTTGTGCAGGAAGGCAAGATCTAAACCTCTATCCAAAAGACATTGCGGCACACATTGCGAGGAACCCCGCCGGGACAAGCCTTTCCCTTTACGGCGGGCAGGCGACCCTTCGGGGCCGTGCCGTCTGGCATCTGAGCACAAACCACGCCCTATCTTCCCCACCAAAACCAGACCGCATACGCCGAAGCAATGCCCAACACCACGCCCCAGAAGGCTTCCCACTGGGTGTGGCCGAGCACTTCGCGCAGGGCTTCCCCCGCGGGCAGGTGGCCGTCTTGCAAATCGGCCACGATGCGGTTGAGCAAAGCCGCGTGCTCCCCGGCCTGGCGGCGCACACCGGTCGCGTCGTAAATCACAATGAGGGCGAAAGCCACCGCAACGCCAAACAGCGGCGAGCCAAAACCCTGCCACAGCCCTGCCGCCCAGGCCGCCGCCGAAACCAGCGCCGAATGTGAACTCGGCATCCCGCCCGGGCTGACCCACAGGCCCCAATCCCACTTCCGGGTGCGGATGTAAGCCAGCGGCACCTTCCCGCCCTGCGCCAGCAGCCAGGCCAGGAAGGCGCTCCAGAAAACGCCGTTGTGCAGCAAGGCGCTCATGCGCCTTCCCCCGCCGCCTCATCGTCGGCGGCAAAGGGCTGCAACGCCCCGCCGCTCAAACGCTGCACCTTCAATTCGGCCTCTTCCAGCAGGCGGCGGCAACGCTGCAAAAGCGCCTGGCCGCGCGCATAAAGCGCCAGGGCTTCTTCCAGGGGGTGCTCCTGCTGTTCCAGCGCGGCGACCACGGCTTCCAGTTCGCTAAAAGCCTGCTCGTAGGTCAGGGTTTCAACCGGCGGGGGGGTGGTTTCATCGGCCATCATCGGCATCCTCCTCAAAAACATAGCCTGCCTGCAAGAGGGCACGGCGCGCCGCGCACCAGCGGTCGGCAGGCACCCAAAGGTAATCGGTATCGTAGGTGGAAACCGCCAAAATCGGAGTGCCCGCGGCAGCCAGCACCTGACTCAGCCCCGCCAGCACACCCACCAGCGAAAAATCCAGCGCGCCCGCCACACGAAAGCCGCGCCACGGCCCCTCGCGGCGGGAATTTTCAGGGGCGGGGAGGCTTTCCGGAAGCAACAGCGAAATCTCGCCAACGGTGCGAGCACAGAAAACGCCTTCGGCCTGGCACAGTGCTACCGGCAGGGCGGCTTCCGGCGGCAGGCGGTAAATGAAATATGCCGCCGGCAACGCGCTCAACCGCAAAGATTCAGCGGGCAGGGTCGTTGTCATGGGCTGTCACCCGGGCGCGCAGGCCGCCTTCCGCCAGACGAACGCGAATCTCGGCATCCACGGGCGCTTGCGCTGGCTGCCGCACGACCTGCCCTTTGGCGTCGGTCACCAACGCATAGCCGCGCCGCAGCACGGCGAGGGGGTTCAGGGCTTCCAGCCGTTGCGTCAACCCTTCCAGCCGCATCCGCCGCAGAGCAAAGGCATGTTGGGCCGCGGTATCCATCTGGCGAGCCAGTTCATCGAGGCGCTGCGCCTGCGAAAACAGGCGGTAGAGCGGCGCGTGGCGCTGCAGGCGCACTTCCAGCGCGGTCAAATCTGCCCGGCGGGAAGCCAAAGCCGCCATTGCAGCGCGGTTCAGGCGGGTTTCCAGCCCCCGCAGCACCATCAGCAGGTCGTCGCGGTGCGGCACGGCCTGTTCCGCCGCACCGGTGGGCGTGGGGGCGCGCAGGTCGGCGGCGTAATCGGCCAGGGTGAAGTCAGTTTGATGCCCCACGCCGGTAATCACCGGCGCTTCGGAAGCCGCCACCGCGCGCACCACGGCTTCGTCGTTGAAGGCCCACAGGTCTTCCAGCGAGCCGCCGCCGCGCGCCAGGATGATGAGGTCGGGGCGGGCATGGGCATTCAAGGCGCGCAGGGCTTCCACAATGGCGGCGGGGGCTTCCTGCCCCTGCACCAGCGCGGGCGCAAGCACCACCTCGGCCAGCGGATAGCGGCGGCGCAGGGTGTTGAGAATATCGCGCAGGGCGGCGCCCGTGGCCGAAGTCACCACGCCAATGCGCTGCGGAAAGCGCGGCAGGGGGCGCTTGCGGGCTTCGTCGAACAGCCCCTCGGCCTCCAGTTTGGCCTTCAGGCGCTGGAATTCCCGATAGAGCGCGCCTTCCCCCACCGGCCGAAGCACATCGGCATAAAACTGGTAGCGCCCTCCGGCTTCGTAGACGTCAATATGGCCGTGGGCTTCCACCGCGTCGCCGTTGCGGGGCAGAAAATGGCGCTGCTGGCGCAGCACCTGGGGTTTCCACATCACGCAGGGCAGTTGAGCCTTGCCGTCCTTGAGGGTAAAGTAGGCGTGCCCCGAGGAAGCGACTTTGAAATTGGAAACCTCGCCCTGCACCCACAATTCGCGCAGGTTGTCATCGCTGGCAACGAGGTCGCGGATGTAGCGCGTGAGGTCGGTAATCGTCCAAACGGGGGGGCGGAAGAATTCTTCGAACAGCATGACCTAATGATAACAGAAAACCGCCTGCGCGGGGCAGGCGGTTAAGTCAAACCACAGATTACACAGATTTGCACAGAAAACACAGATTCGGTGGGGTTTTATGCCTTTTCCATCCCCTTCTGTGCCTTCGGTGAATTTCTGTGGTTTCTCGCTTTATTTATCCACCAGCGGGTTGGGCACACCCTTGGGGTTTTCGCGGTAATCGTAAAAGCCGATGCCGGTCTTGCGCCCTAAGTAGCCCGCGTCTACCATCTTGCGCAGCAAATAAGCCGGGCGGTATTTGTCGTCGCCCAGGTCGCGCTGGAGCACTTCCATCACGAACAGCACCACATCCACGCCGATCAGGTCGGCAAGGTAAAGCGGCCCCATGGGGTGGTTCATGCCGAGTTTCATCACGGTGTCGATGGCTTCCACCGAGCCGACGCCTTCTTCCAACGCGAACACGGCTTCGTTGATCATCGGGCACAAAATGCGGTTGGAAATGAAGCCGGGGCGGTCGTTGGCTTCCACAGGCACCTTGCCCATGGCCTTGGAAACCTCAAACACGGTGGCCGTGGTCTCGTCGGAAGTCGCCAGCCCGCGGATGACTTCCACCAGCCGCATCAGGGGCACCGGGTTCATGAAGTGCATCCCGATGACCTTTTCGGGGCGCTGGGTGACCGAGCCGATTTTGGTAATCGGGATGGAAGAAGTGTTGGAAGCCAGAATCGCATCGGGGCGGGTGATGCCGTCCAGGTCGCGGAAGATGTCCAGTTTGATGGCGGGGTTTTCGGTGGCCGCTTCGATGACCAGGTCGGCATCGGCGGCATCGGCCAAGGTGTCGGTAGTGCGGATGTTGAGGGCGGCTTCCCGCTGCTCGGCGGTGATTTTGCCCTTTTCCAGCAGTTTGGCCGTGGATTTGTCAATGGTCTTTTTCGCACGCTCGATCTGCTCGGGCACGACGTCCATCATAGTGACTTCAAAGCCGGAAACCGCGGCGGTCTGGGCAATGCCGTTGCCCATAGTGCCTGCGCCGACGACGAAAATTTTCTTGATGCTCATTTCTTCACTCCTTTGTTGCTTGGTTACTTCGTTGCCTAGTGACCTGGTTGCCTGGTGATGGAACAAACCAAGTAACCAGGTCACTCATCGACCAGGTAACTAACCGCCTAACTCCACCGCCATCCCCACGGCTTCGCCGCCGCCAAGGCAGAGGGCTGCGATGCCGCGCTTCAGGCCGCGGTCTTTGAGGGCGTAAATCAGCGTGGTGAGGATGCGCGCCCCGCTCGCACCGATGGGATGGCCGAGGGCAATTGCACCGCCGTGGACGTTCACCTTGTCCCAATCCCAGCCCATGTCGGCGAGTTCCTTGCCATTGGCCAGCGCCTGGGCGGCAAAGGCTTCGTTGAGTTCGATCAGGTCCACATCGTCCAGCGTCCAGCCCGCTTTGGCAAGCACCTTGGGAATGGCTTTGGCCGGGGCGGAGAAAATCCACTTGGGTTCCACCGCGGCGTAGCCGTAAGCCACGATGCGGGCAAGGGGCTGCGCGCCGATTTCCTCGGCATAGGCCTGGCTGGCAACCACCAGGGCTGCCGCGCCGTCGTTCAGGCCGGGGGAGTTGCCCGCGGTGACAATGCCATCGGGCTTGAAAGCCGGGCGCAGTTTCGCAAGCACCTCCAGCGAGGTGTCGCGGCGCGGGGTTTCGTCGGTGTCCACCACCGTGACCTTGCCCTTGCGACCGGGGATTTCCAGGGGCACGATTTCGGCCTTGAACTTGCCGGCATCCATGGCGGCAATGGCTTTCTGGTGGCTGGCATAGGCAAATTCATCCAGTTCCTGACGGGTGATGCCAAACTGCTCCGCGATGAACTCCGCCGCGCCGCCCATGTGCCAGTCTTCGAAGGGGCACCAGAGGCCATCTTTGAGCAGGGCGTCGGTCAACTGGCTGTGGCCATAGCGCAATTCGCCCAGACGCCCCCACAGCAGGAAGGGTGCGTTGCTCATGCTTTCCATGCCGCCCGCCACGAACAGCCGTCCATCCCCGGCTTTCACGGCCTGGGCAGCCAGCATCACGGCCTTGAGGCCAGAGCCGCACACCTTGTTGACGGTGAACGCGCCCACGGTGGCAGGCAGGCCACCAAAAATTGCAGCCTGCCGCGCCGGGTTCTGGCCTTCCCCGGCAGTGACGACGTTGCCCATCACCACTTCCTCAATAGCCGCGAGGTCGGGAAGGCCTGCGCGGGCCACGGCTTCCCGCACCACGGCCGCGCCGAGTTTCACGGCGGGGAGAGGCGAAAGCGCTCCACGGAAGCGCCCCATGGGGGTACGCACGGCGCTGAGAATGACGGGAACGGTGTTCTTGTCCACAAGTGCCTCCTCGGTGATAAAAATAAACCGAGCCTGCGCCCGGTTTTATGCCTCAGTTGCCCACGCCTCCCGCACCCGCGCGTAGGTGGTTTCCAGCGATTCGGGAAGCACGCGGGTTTGCGCCAGGGTGGACATGAAATTGGTGTCGCCCGACCAGCGGGGCACGATGTGCATGTGCAGGTGAGCGGCAATACCTGCGCCTGCGGCAGCCCCCAGGTTCATGCCCACGTTGAACGCCTGCGGGTGATACACCGCCCGCAGCACCCGAATGGCCTGGGCTGTCAATTCCATCATTTCAGCCCGGGTGTCGGCGTCCAGCGCCACCAGGTCGGCCTCGTGCCGAAAGGGGATGACCATCAGGTGGCCGCTGGTGTAGGGGTAGCGGTTGAGCATCACAAAAGCCCGTTGCCCGCGATAAACGATCAGGTTTTCGGGGCTATCGGGCTGCTTTTGCGCCTTGCAAAACACGCAGCCTTCTTCACGAATGTGGTTTTCAATGTATTCCATCCGCCAGGGAGACCAGAGATAATCCATGAGCACCTCGAAAGCATGAAAATGGCGCAGAGGTGAGCGCCGCGTGCTCTATTGTAGCAGAAAACGATTTTTCGCGGGGACAGAATACGGATTGCTAAGGGGTCTTCCCCACGGTGACATAGGGGCGTAAAGTCGCCAGCAGCGCAGGGCCAATGCCTTTGACGGCCAGCAGGTCGTCCACCGTTTGGAAAGCGCCGTGCGTGCGGCGATAGTCAATAATGCGCTGAGCCAACGCCGGCCCAATGCGCGGCAGGGCTTCCAGTTCAGCGGCCGTGGCTGTGTTGAGGTTCACCCGCGCTTCCGGTGAGATCATAGTGCCCAACGGAGCGGGTGTCGGCGTCACCCCATAGGGTGTGGGGGTATTGCGAAAGGGAACGTAAATCCACAAGCCATCGGTAAGCCTGGCGGCCTGGTTGACGATTTCCTGCGCAGCATCAGCACGGAAGCCCCCCGCCGCCATAATGGCATCGCGCACGCGGCTGCCGCGAGGCAGCGCATACACCCCAGGGTGCTGCACAGCCCCCGCCACATCCACCACCAGCGGTGCAGGCGTCGGCGTGGGCGGCGGCGGGAGCAAAACGACCGGCTTTCCACGGGGTGGCGCTGCCACAGCCACAGCAACACCCGAAAGCACCACCCCGACCAAAACGCCCAACGCAAGGTCTATCCAGCGCTTCATCACACCCTCCATGTCACATCACACCCCCGAGGGGGAAGCACACGTCGCTGACACCCTTATTTTACTCCTGCTGCCCCCACAAGAGGAAAGGGTTTATAATTTCGGTGCGTTTGACAGGAGCCTGTTCCCTATCCTTGCCCAGCCGCAATTGGAGAATTTCCATGACTCAAGACTACCTCTTCCGCGGTTCTCTCAAAGACCTTGACCCCGCCCTGTACGAACTCACCCAGGTGGAAGCCGAGCGGCAGGTGCGGCGGCTGATTCTCATCCCCAGCGAGAGCCAGGCGCCTTTGGCCGTGCGCGAGGCCATGGCCTCGGCCTTCCAGAACATTTACGCTGAAGGCTACCCACCGGAGCACTGGCGCTGGCTGAGCGATGAGGAAATTCTGGATTACAAAGCCCGCTTAGCCGAATACCGCCGCCTGGCCGACCCGCGCTATTACAAGGGCGTGGAATACGCCGACATCGTGGAATCCTTAGCCCGCCGCCGCTGTGCGGAGGCTTTCGCGGCCAACGGCGTGAGTGCGGATGACATTTTCGTCAACGTCCAGCCCCTCTCCGGCGCACCGGCCAACAACGCGGTCTATCACGCCCTCATCCAGCCCGGCGACACCATCCTTTCCATGCACCTCGTCCACGGCGGGCACCTCTCCCACGGCTCGCGCGCCAACCGCACGGGCAAACTTTACAATCCGGTGCACTACACGGTGGACCCGGAAACCGAGCGCCTGGATTACGACCAGATCGAAGCCCTGGCGCTGGAACACAAGCCCAAAATCATCGTCGCGGGCTATTCGTCCTATCCGTGGAGTGTGGATTGGGCGCGCTTCCGCGCCATTGCCGACAAAGTGGGCGCGTATTTGATGGCCGACATCGCCCACGTCGCGGGGCTGGTAGTCGGCGGGGCGTACCCCTCGCCCGTAGGCTATGCTCACGTCATCTCTTTCACCACCCACAAGACCCTCGGCGGCCCCCGCGGGGCGGTCATTCTCACCACCAATCCCGTGATTGCCCGCAAGATCGACCGCGCCGTGTTCCCCGGCGAGCAGGGCGGGCCGCATGTCAATGTTTTCGCTGCTTTAGCCCTGCTGTTCAAACTGGCGCAGACCGAGCAGTTCAGCCAGTATGCCCATCAGGTGGTGAAAAACTGCATCGCTTTCACCGACCGTCTGGCCGAGCGGGGTTTCCGCATCCCCTACGGCGGCACCGACACCCACCTGATGAACCTGGACTGCAAGAGCGTGCGCGGCCCCGACGGAACGCCCCTTTCCGGCGACCTGGCCGCCCGCATTCTGGATGTGGCCGGCATCGTGGTCAACCGCAACACCATCCCCGGCGACAAGGGCGCGAAGAACCCCTCGGGCATCCGCATGGGCACGCCCTGGCTGACCCAGCGGGGCTTCGACGAGGCCATGAGCCGCGAACTGGCCGATGTCATCGCCGACCTGCTCTGGGCCGTCACGCCCTACACCGTGGACGGCAAGCAGCGCGCCAAGGTGGATTACGACGCCCTGCAGGAAGCCCGCCTGCGGGTGCGCGACCTGGCCGAGCGCGCCGGCCGGGATTTCGAGCCCCAGGGCTTCGGCTACCCCCACTTCTACTATGCCGATGATAAACCCCAGCGTGCGGGCGACCTCACGGTGCTGGAAATCGGCGGCGAGCGGGTGCGCCAGTTCCTCAATTTTGCCCTGGCCTCGGATGTGGAAGCCCTGGAACCCGGCCAGACGCAGCCTACCCGCCTGCACACCCCCAAAGGCTGGGTACAGGGCACGCTGCGCTGTGTGGAACCCCGCCGCTTCCGCCTGACCGTGCCGCGCGAGCAGGCTTCCCTGGTGATGACCTACCTGCGCGACCTCTCCGATGGCTACATTGCCTTTGGCGATGACGACCTCACGCGCAAAATCCCCGGCCCGGTGTGGGTGCTGGAAGCCCTGGATGGGGAACCCGACGCGCTGCCCCAGGGGGAGGTGCAGCCTGCAGAGAGCAAGCCGTACTTCGTGGGTCTGGATCTCACCCCTCCCCCGCCGCAGCCTTCGGCTGCAGTCTCCCCCTCCCCTCCCTTAGTAAGGGAGGGGAGGGGGGCGGGGGGTGGGGAGAGATCCCTCCCTGCCTTCCAATGGGAAGAAACCGAACCCGAAACCCTGCGCCGCACGCCCATTTACGACCTGCACAAGCGTTTGGGCGCGAAGATGGTGCCCTTCGCGGGCTGGGAAATGCCGGTGTGGTACTCCTCGGTGCTGGAAGAGCACCTCGCGGTGCGCGAGGCCGCCGGCCTGTTCGACGTCACCCACATGGGCGTGTATCAGGTGGAAGGCCCGGACGCTGCCGCCTTCCTGGACAGCGTGTACGCCAACGACATCGGCAAACTCAAGGTGGGCGAGGCGGAATACACCCACTTCCTCACCCCCGACGCCGAGGTGATCGACGACCTGTATGTGTACCGCTACGAGCCGGAAGCCTATCTGGTGGTGGTCAACGCTGCCAACGACGAGAAGGACTGGGCCTGGCTGAACGCGGTCAGGGAAGGCAAGGTGAAGGTGGATAATGCACGCCCGTGGGCGCAGGCCTTTGGCCGGAGCGCGGTGCTGCGCAACCTGCGCGATCCCAAAGAAGGCGCGGACATGCGGGTGGATTTAGCCCTGCAGGGGCCGCGCTCGCGGGATGTGCTGCTGGCCCTGGGCGTGGATGCCGCCACCGAGCGCCGCATCCGCCGGATGAAGCGCAACCATGTGATTCGTGCCACCGTGGGCGGCTTCGACCTCATCGTCTCGCGCACGGGCTACACGGGCGAAAAGATGGCTTTCGAACTCTTCGTGCACCCCGACCGGGCAGCGGACCTCTTCGTAGCGCTGCTCAAGGCCGGCGAACCCTTCGGCCTCAAGCCGTGCGGGCTGGGCGCGCGCGATTCGCTGCGCACCGAGGCCGGGCTGCCCCTCTACGGCCACGAGATGGGCGGCACGCTCAATTTGGGCGTGGGCGAGGCCGGTTTCGCCAGGTTCGTCAAGACCTACAAGCCGTGGTTCATCGGCCGCGAGGCCTTCCTGGCCCGCGAGGCCACGCGGCAGCAGGAAATCGTGCGCTTCCGCTTCACCGACAGGCACGTCCGCATGGCGCACCTCGGCGACCCGGTGCTCGACAAGCGCGGCAAGGTGATCGGCGTGGTGACCAGTTGCGCCATCGACCGGGAAGGCTACCTGACCGGGCAGGCGGTGGTGCTGCGCAAGTACACTGCTGAGGGCACACCGCTGTTCATCCTGCAAGGCGCCGAGCGGCTGAAGAAAGCCCCCAAAGCCCCCGCCGAACTGCAACCGGGCGACAGCCTGCCCCTGCCCACCGCGGCGGTGGTGGTGAGGCGGTTCCCGAAATAGGCCGGGGGGAGCAATCTCCCCACACGCTTGACGCCCTCGCCTTCTTGCGGGTAGAATTGCCCTACCCGGGGCGATGGCGGAACAGGCAGACGCCGGGGACTTAAAATCCTCTGGGGCGCAAGCCCCGTGTGGGTTCGACTCCCACTCGCCCCACCATCTCAAGGTTCCCACCGCAGTGTGGGAACCTTTGCTTTTGATGCCCTCCTTGGCTGGCCTTCCTTCCTTGGCCCCGCCATCCTTTGCTGGCGGCTCTCCTCGTCTGGCAGGTACAGCGTTGCAAAGGCTGCCGCCTTTCCTCCTCCAAAAAGCCCTCCGAAGTCGCCTTCCCAAAAAAGGTTTTATGCTATACTGAAAACACACTTCGCCAATTTTTCATCCCCTGGAGGAGGTCACACCATGCCTGCGTACGATTACCAACTGCTACTCAAGCGTCTCCTGGAACAAGGCGTCCGCTGGGCTCCCGACCAGAAGATTTACTACCGCGACCAGTGGGAATACACCTACACCGAAATGTACCAACGCGTGCTGCGGCTCGGGGCGGCACTAAAAGCTGCTGGCGCCAAAATCGGCACCAAAGTCGGCGTCATCGAATGGGACAGCCACCGCTACCTCGAAATGTACTTCGGTATTCCGGGCATTGGTGCCATCCTCCATACCATCAATCCCCGCCTTTCCCCTGCCGACCTGGCCTACACCGTCATCCATGCCGAAGACGAAATCATGGTCTTCCACGAAGACTTCCTGCCCCTGGTCGAAAAACTTGCCCCGCAACTGACCAGCGTCCGCCAATACATCATTATTACGGATAAAGACACCCCACCTGAAACGCCACTCACCGACCTGGATTACGAAACCTGGCTCAGCAGCGTGCAGCCGCTGGAAGACCTACCCGACCTGCCGGAAGACACCCAGGCCACGCTGGCTTACACCACCGGCACCACCGGAAAACCCAAAGGCGTGTATTTCACCCAACGCCAACTGGTACTGCACGGCCTCTCGGGCGGCCTGGCACTGAGCGCGTTGGGGGATTTCGGGGGCATCAGCAAATACGACGTCTACATGCCCCTGACCCCGATGTTCCATGTCCATGCGTGGGGCGTGCCGTATGTTTCCACCATGCTGGGGCTGAAGCAGGTCTACCCTGGCCGCTACGAGCCGCAAATGCTGCTCAAACTCATCCTCACCCACAAAGTCACCTTCAGCCACTGCGTACCCACCATCTTGCAGATGATTGTGAACGCACCGGGCATCGAAAAATACGACCTCAGCCAGTGGAAAGTGGTCATCGGCGGTGCCCGCCTCACCAAAGGGCTGGCCCAGCGCGCCCGGGAAATCGGCATCAAGGTCTCTGCCGGCTACGGCATGTCGGAAACCGCGCCCATCCTCACCCTGGCCATGCTGAAACCTTACATGGAAGACTGGGACGAGGACAAAAAACTGGACTACCTCATCAAGACCGGCGTGCCCATCCCGCTGGTAGACCTGCGCATCATCAACGAAGCCGGCGAAGACGTCGCCCACGACGGGCAGGAAAAGGGCGAAATCGTGGTTCGCACCCCCTGGCTCACGCCGGGCTACTACAAAGACCCCGAACGCTCCGAAAAACTGTGGGAAGGCGGCTGGCTGCACACCGGTGACGTCGCGGTGATCGACCAGCACGGCTACGTGCAAATCGTCGACCGCCTGAAAGACGTCATCAAGAGCGGCGGCGAGTGGATTTCCTCGCTGGAACTGGAAAACCTGCTCAGCCTGCACCCCGCCGTGCAGGAAGCCGCCGTCATCGGCATCCCCGACCCGCAGTGGGACGAGCGCCCGCTGGCGATCATCGTGCTCAAGGAAGGCCAGCACGTCGACGCCGACGGCCTGAAGACCCACCTGCAAAAATACGTTGACGAAGGCGTGATTGCCAAATGGGCGATCCCCGAGCGCTATGAATTCGTTGACGAGTTGCCCAAAACCAGCGTGGGTAAAATCGACAAAAAAGTCTTGCGCGCCCAGTTCGCACAAGACTAAAACCCGCTTTCACCGGCTGGCGGGGCGGATTTCCACCATCACGAGAAATCCGCCCCCTTTTGCTGCCCATGTCGCGCCCTGAAAAGCGCGGTGCAGGCGCTCACTCACGTCTTACCTCCTCTTTCTAAGGAACACCATGTCTACCCCTCAATTGCTTACCCTGGGGACCACCAAGATTCGCATCCCGCCCCTCGGCATCGGCACATGGGCGTGGGGCGACCGCTTTTTCTGGAATTACGGACGCAACTACACCGCCGAAGACATCCACGCGGCCTTTGCCGCCGCGGTAGAAGACGGCATCACCTTTTTTGACACCGCCGAGGTCTATGGCATGGGGCGCGCCGAGCGTTTCCTGCGAGAAATGCTTGCCCAAACCGAAGCCCCCATCGTCATTGCCACCAAGTTCTTCCCCTTCCCGTGGCGGGTGCGGAAAGCCGCCATGCGCCGCGCCCTGCGCCACAGCCTGAAGCGGTTAGGGTTGGAAAAAGTAGACCTTTATCAAATCCACTTCCCCTGGCCGCTCCGCAGCACCGACTTTTGGGTGAGTGCGTTAGGCGAACTGGTGCAGGAAAGGCTGGTGCGGGCTGCGGGGGTTTCCAACTACAATGCCGAGCAAATGCGCCGCGCCCACGCGGTGCTACAAGCGCGCGGCATTCCGCTGGCCTCCAACCAGGTGCATTACAGCCTGCTGCACCGCGAGCCGGAGCGCAACGGTGTGCTCAACGCCTGCAAGGAACTCGGTATCACCCTGATTGCCTACAGCCCGCTGGAAATGGGCCTGCTGACCGGCAAATACACCCCCGAAAACCCGCCCGGCGGGGTGCGCAGCCGCCGCTACTCGCGGGAATACCTCGCCCGCATCCGACCGCTCATCGGCCTGATGCGGGAAATCGGTCAGGCCCACGGCGGCAAAACCCCGGCCCAGGTGGCGCTCAACTGGGTCATTTGTAAAGGCGCGGTGCCCATCCCCGGGGCGAAAAACGCCCGCCAGGCAGCCGCCAACGCCGGGGCGTTGGGCTGGCAACTGACCGATGATGAAATAGCCGCCTTGGACCAGGCCAGTGAGAAAATCCACCCCCCAACTGCTACCCGCTAACCGCCAACCATTGGAGGTTTTCCCATGACCTATCGCTTCGAAGTGCTCGACCTCAATTTCCAAAACGTGCCGCACACCATTGCGGTGTACCTCTTCCGCCACGACAAGGGCATCGCCCTCATCGAAAGCGGCCCCGGCTCGACCGTGCCAGCCCTGAAAAAAGCCCTGGCCGACCGCGGCTTTGCCCTGAGCGACATCACCGACGTGCTGCTCACCCACATCCACCTCGACCACGCCGGAGCAGCCGGTTTCCTGGCGCGGCAGGGCGCGACCATCCATGTCCACCCCGTGGGTGCGCCGCACATGATCAACCCCGAGAAACTGCTCATCTCCGCGGGGCGCATTTACGGCGACATGATGGAAACTCTCTGGGGCGACTTCCTGCCCGTGCCGGAAGAGAAAATCCACATTCCGCAAGACGAGGAAGACATCGTCATTGGCGACCTGCGCTTCACGCCCCTCGACACCCCCGGCCACGCCTATCACCACTATGCCTACATGTTCGAAGGCGTGTGCTTCAGCGGCGACGTAGGCGGCGTGCGGCTTCCCCTCGGTAACGACACCAAACACCTGCGCCTGCCCATGCCGCCGCCGGAATTCCACCTGGAAAAGTGGCGTGAAAGCCTTGCCCGCCTGCGGGAAGCCGCCCCGCGCGCCATCGTGCCCACCCACTTCGGCCCCTTTGAGGACGTCGACTGGCACCTGGACGCCATCGAGCGGGAACTCGACGACGTCGAGGGCTTCCTGGAAGCCGTGATGCCTTCCCAGCCCAGCATCGAAGAACTGGAACGCAAACTGGACGCCTGGGTGCTGGAAAAGAACCAGCGCGACGGCATCGACCCCGAAACCCACCACGCCTACGAAACCGCCAACCCCACATGGATGTCGGCCTCGGGCCTGGCGCGCTACTGGAAGAAGTTTCGGCAGAGCCAATAAAACTGCAGAAAACCGCAGATTACACAGAAAAAATCTGCGCTAATCTGCGCAATCTGCGGTTTTTCCCTCGGCCATGAGCAAGGCAAGCCACAACCAGCGCATCGGCAAGATCGGCGAAGACGCAGCGGCGGCTTACCTCGAAGCCCGCGGCTACCGCATCATAGGGCGCAACGTGCGCACGCCCCACGGCGAAATCGACCTCATCGCTGTCGCGCCCGACCACCTCGCCTTTGTCGAAGTCAAAACCCGTACCAGCAATGCCTTCGGCCAGCCCGAAGAAGCCATCACCGCCCGCAAATGGGCACACATGGTTGCCGCCGCCGAACACTGGCTATACGAAAACCGCCCGGGCGATGAAGCATGGCAAATCGACGTCATCGCGGTGCGCTTCCCCTCCCCCGCTCAACTCACCCAGCCGGAAATCCACCATTTTCCCAATGTCCAACGCTGACGCCCCACCCCAAAAGCCGCCCCTCATCGTGCTCGTCGGCCCCACCGCCGTGGGGAAGACTGAACTCTCGCTGCAACTCGCCGAGCGCATTGGCGGCGAAATCGTCTCCGCCGACTCGCGGCTGCTTTATCGCGGCATGGATATCGGCACCGCCAAGCCCACCCCCGCCGAGCGCGCCCGCGTGCCTCATCATCTCATCGACGTGGCCAACCCCGACGAAGTGTGGTCGGTCGCCCGCTATCAGGATGCCGCCTACGCGGCCATCGACGACATCCACCGCCGTGGCAAAGTGCCCCTGCTGGTCGGCGGCACAGGGCAATATGTGTGGGCCGTGGTAGAAGGCTGGCAGGTGCCGCGCGTACCACCCCGCCCCGGCCTGCGGGAAGCGCTGGAGCGTTGGGGAGAGGCACTCGGCCCCGAAGCCCTGCACGCCCGCCTGGCGCGCCTCGACCCCGAAGCCGCAGCCCGCATTCTGCCTTCCAACCTGCGCCGCACAGTGCGCGCCCTGGAAGTGATATTCAGCACTGGCCGCCGCTTTTCCGAACAGCAGGGCAAAACTCCCCCACCTTACCGGATACTCATCCTCGGCCTCACCCGTCCCCGCCCGGAACTGCATACCCGCATCGACGCCCGCATCGACGCCATGCTGGCTGCAGGATGGCTCGACGAAGTGCGCCGCCTGCTGGAAGCCGGTTACAGCCCCGACCTCCCTGCCATGTCGGGCATCGGCTACGCCGAACTCATCGCCTACCTGCAAGGGCAAATTCCGTTGGAAGAAGCCGTGCACCGCATTCAAAAACGCACGCGCCGCTTTGTGCGCCGCCAGGCCAACTGGTTCAAAGCCGACGACCCCCGCATCCATTGGTTCCCCGCCGGGGAAGACCCACTCACGGCCACGCTGCCCCTTGTCGCCAACTTCCTGAGAACGGCTGCGTGACCAACCTTGCTTTCCGGTGTTACCTCTAACAGCAAGACGCCACACCAAGGAGGCCACAATGATTCAAACCATCCGCCAATTGCTCAAAGCCAAAGGGCATGAGGTTTGGGCGATTTCCCCCAATGCGACGGTGTACGAAGCGCTGGAGATGATGGCCGACAAAGACGTCGGCGCGCTGCTGGTCATGGAAGGCGACCGGCTGGTGGGCATCTTCTCCGAGCGCGACTACGCCCGCCGCTGCATCCTCCGCAACCGCCGCTCTAAAGAAACCCGCGTGCGGGAACTGATGACCCAAGACGTCATCACCATCACCCCCAGCACCACCATCGACGAAGCCATGGAACTGATGACACGCCACCGCATCCGCCACCTGCCCGTGGTGGAAAACGACAAAGTCGTTGGCGTGGTTTCCATCGGCGACATCGTCAAAACGGTCATCGAAAACCAGCAACACATGATCTCGCACCTGGAAGGCTACATCGCTGGCGACGCAGGTGCAACAGCATAGCCTCTCCAAACACAAAAGGCGGTTCCGCACGGAACCGCCTTTTGACATCTGGCTTCCAAGCCTACTTTTTGCCTGGGTCGTAAAACACCAGCGTGCCCCACGACGTCGGCAGCAGGGTGCGGTAAGGGTCATTGGAAAGCATTGTCTGCTGAACGGCCTGGTTCGGATCGTCATCATCGGAGAGGCTGATAGCAAAGCCCATCTTCAGGCCGGGGTAAGGCTTGAAGCCGATGATCGTCCACGGAATCGCGGCTTCCAGCACATAGCCGTCAGAAGTCAGTTTCACGCCCAGCTCCACGGCGTGCACCGTGCGCGCCTGGGCCGCGGGATACCACAAGTAGGCTTCCGGCGAAGTGCCGGGCGGGTTCCCGGGGGAAAGGCCAATCTGGTAATCATCGCCATTGAGGGCGTTGATGTAGAAATCACCGTAAAGATTGGTGTCTAACTGAATTTCCACATCATCACCCTTGTAAATCGCCGCGCCATGCTCCTTTTGCACCAATTGGTCGTCGACCACCTGAACAGCAATATAGAGCGCCCGGTAATCCCACCCAATGCGGAAAGTGCCGCTAAGATCACTTGCGCCGCTGTAATTCGCCGCTCCATAAACCACGTTGGCAATGGGGTAAGTGACCGTGGTGCGCCAATCGTTCAGGTTGCCATCGATGTTGTTCGGGGCGATCCACAAAAGGGGGGCACGCACCACCGGACCAGGGCGGGAAGGCAACGGCGTCGGGGGTGGGGGCGACGTGGGCGGCGGAGCAGTTGGCACCGCTGTGGGGGGAAGCGGCGTGGGAGAAGCCACCGGCGTAGCCGTCGCCACCACGGGCCCAGCCGTGGCAGGTAGGGGAGACTGCCCGCGCGGCGTAGCCGTGGGCGGCACGCCCAACTGCGGGCTGAAAAAGGCCGTCATCGTGAGATTGGGCGTGGGGGAAGCAAACGGGGCAGGAGCCTTCAGGCCAGGGAGCGCACAAGCCACCCCTACCAGCAATGCCGCGCCTGCCAACAGCCCCCACCATAAAACCTTGCTTCGATTGGTCTGCATCACACACCTCCTGGCCTTCAGGTTGCAATGGCTATGCCACTCTCTCCTTCATTGTACAGCAAAAAGGGTGTTAGAGATTTGTTAGAAATCTTTCGCCGCCCCTATGCCGCAAAGCGCTTGTGCTAAAATAGGGGTGCCCGAACAGTGCCTCAAACGGCATTTAAAAACTGCCAAAAGACCCTATGAGTGGAGGTAGCATTATGGCTGACAAGATCAAAGTCCAACCCCTGGGTAGCCGCGTGTTGATTCGCCCGGAAGAAGAAGAACCCAAAACCAGCAGCGGCATTCTGTTGCCCGAAACCGCGAAAGAAAAGCCCCAAATTGGCGAAGTGATCGCCATTGGCGACGAAGAAGAAGAAATTCCCGTCAAGGTGGGGCAGAAAGTGCTCTACCCCAAATACACCGGCACCGAAATCAAGATCGACGGCAAAGAACACCTCATCATGGACGCCGGCGACCTGCTCGCGGTTGTGGAAAAATAACCTCGGCCAGGCAGCACACGAACTTCAGCGTCCGGGGCGCCAAAACCCCGGACGCTCGCTAAAAAAATGGGCCTGAGGCCCATTTTTTTAGCCTTCGGCCCGGCGTGTGCAGCCTGTCCGCGGTCATTCCCCAGCAAGGAGGCACGACATGTTCCAACTGAACATCGGCGGCTCGGAACAAGCCGACACCAACAAAATCTACGACCTCATCGTGGTCGGTGCTGGCGCCGCCGGCCTGACCTCGGCCATCTATGCTTCACGCGATGGCTGGGAAACACTGGTGCTGGAAAAGGAAGCCACCGGCGGCCTGGCTGCCACCACGCATCTCATCGAAAACTACC
This sequence comes from Chloroflexota bacterium, assembly GCA_011322445.1. NCBI lineage: Bacteria > Bacillati > Chloroflexota > Chloroflexota bacterium. The sequence continues at coordinate 124,841 of DRMV01000033.1, forward strand.
CTGGCTTCCCCGAAGGCATCGACGGCTCGGAACTGATGGAAAAATTCGTCGAGCAGGCCAAACGCTTTGGAGCCAAAATCGTCGAATTCGAAGAAGTCACCAGCCTGACGAAAAACGACGAAGGCATCTTCGAAATTGCCACCACGGGCGCGACCTACAAAGGCCGCGCGGTCATCCTCGCCACCGGCAGCCGCCCCAAACACCTGGGCATCCCCGGCGAGGAAGAATTCGCCAACAAGGGCGTCTCCTACTGCGCCACCTGCGACGGCCCGCTCTTCAAAGGGCAGGATGTCGTGGTCATCGGTTGCGGCAACTCCGGCCTGCAGGAAGCCCAAATTCTGCTGGAATATGCCAAATCGGTCACTTTCGTGGAATTCCTGCCCTACTCCATTGCCGAAAAAGTGCTCCAAGAGCGCGTCGTCAACCACCCCAAAGTCAAGTGCTACTTCTCACACATGGCCGTGGAAATCAAAGGCGATGACTTCGTCAACGCCATCGTGGTCAAAGACCGCGAAACCGGCGAGTTGAAGGAAATCCCCACCCAGGGCGTCTTCGTCTACGTCGGCTACCAGCCTTACACCGATTTCGTGAAAGGCGTGGTAGACCTCGACGAGCGCGGCTACATCGTCACCGACGCCCACATGCACACCAACATCCCCGGCGTGTTTGCGGCAGGCGACGTGCGTTCTGGCAACCTGGCCCAGGTGGCCGTGGCCGTGGGCGACGGTGCCAAAGCCGCCATCGCCGTGCGCGAATACCTGCAGGCGCAAAACAAATAATGTCCCACCGGGCGAGGCCTCAGGCTTCGCCCGTATGAATTCCTATGAGCGAAAGCACCCACACCCCCCTGCTAATTTTAGGCGCGGGCCCCGCGGGGCTGGCCGCGGCGCTTTACGCGGCGCGCGCCGACCTGCAGCCCATCGTCCTCACCGGCCCGGAACTTGGCGGCCAGGTTTCCATCACCTACATCGTCGAAAACTACCCCGGCTTCCCCGAAGGTGTGGAAGGCCCCGACTTGGTGACCCGCTTCAAAGAGCAGGCCGAAAAATTCGGCGCGCGCCTGGTGCTCGACACCGCCACCGCGGTGGACTTCCGCCAGCGCCCCTTCCGCATCCGCACCACCAAAACCGAATACACCGCCGACACGGTCATCATCGCCACCGGTGCCACGGCCAAGCAATTGGAAATTCCCGGCGAAGACGAACTCATCGGCATGGGCGTTTCTTACTGCGCCACCTGCGACGGACACTTCTTCAAAGGCATGGACATCATGGTGGTGGGCGGCGGTGACAGCGCCCTGGAAGAAGCCCTCTTCCTCACCCGCTACGCCAACAGTGTGACCATCGTCCATCGCCGCGAGGCATTGCGCGCCGGCCCACTGCTGCAAAAGCGCGCCCGCAACCACCCCAAAATTCGCTTCCTGATGGAAACCATCGTCACCGAAATCTTAGGCGACGAGATGGTCGAGGGCGTGCGCCTGCAACACCTGCCCAGCGGCGAAGAGCGAGAGCACCCCATCGCGGGCGTGTTCATCTTCATCGGCTACCACCCCAACACCGACCTGTTCGAAGGGCAAATCACCTTAGACGAACGCGGCTATATCGCCGTTGACAAACACATGCACACCAACATCCCCGGCGTGTTTGCCGCGGGCGAAGTGGCCGACAGCCGCTATCGCCAGGTGATTACCTCGGCAGGCATGGGTGCAGCCGCGGCGATGGAGGCAATTCATTTTCTGGAAAACCAAGGGCTTCCCTGAGGGGGGAAGCCTTTTTTTGACGGCCCGTAGTGACAACTGTAACTACCCCAAACGGGCCGATTCGAGTATCATTGAAACTTAGAGTGAGCATTCAGGCCTTGCGTGACAAGGCACATTTATCTCGTCCGTCACATTGCACCTGAGGAGGCAACAAATGGCAAAAGTATCGATTATTGGCGCTGGTATGACCGGCTCCACCACCGCCCACTGGCTGGCGGAGCGCGAGATCGCCGACATCGTGCTGGTCGACATCATTGAAGGGATGCCCCAAGGCAAAGCCCTCGACCTGACCGAAGCCATGCCGGTGATCGGCAAAGACGCACACATTTTTGGCAGCAACGACTACGCCGACACCAAAAACTCCGACATCGTCATCATCACCGCCGGCCTGCCCCGCAAGCCTGGCATGAGCCGCGACGATCTTCTGGTGACGAATGCGAAAATCGTAGCCGATGTGGCCCGCAAAACCTTAGAGCAATCCCCCGACGCCATCTTCATCGTGCTCACCAACCCGCTGGATGTGATGACCTACCTCACCTGGAAGGTCACCGGCCTGCCCACCCACCGCATTGTCGGCCAGGCAGGCATTCTCGACTCTGCCCGGATGCGCGCCTTCGTGGCGATGGAAACCGGCGTGAGCGTGGAAAACATCAACTGCTACGTGCTCGGCGGCCACGGCGACGATATGGTGCCCCTCACCCGCCATTCCAACATCGCAGGCGTTCCCCTGAACAAATACCTGCCGAAAGACAAACTGGATGCCATCGTCGAGCGCACCCGCAAAGGCGGCGGCGAAATCGTTGGCCTGCTGAAGAAAGGCAGCGCCTTCTACGCGCCTTCCGCCGCGCTGGCTCAGATGGCCGAAGCCATCATCAAAGACAAACACCTCATCGTGCCCGCCACTTCTTACCTCGACGGCGAATATGGCATGCACGACATCTTCATTGGTGTGCCCACCATGCTGGGCCGCAAGGGCGTTGAAAAGGTCATCGAATACGAACTCAATGACGAAGAGATGGCCGCCTTCAAGAAATCGGCCGACCATGTCAAATCCAATGTTGCCAAACTGACCGAATTCGACCTGCTTTAAGCCCACCCACAGGGAAGGACGCCAGAAGCGTCCTTCCCTGTTTTATCATTCGTTCCAAGGAGGCTACCCCATGTTACTGAAAGAACGGCTTGCTGCCGAAATTCCCGCCTGGCGTGACCGCCAGCGCAAACTGGCGAAGGAATACGGCGATGTCGTCGTGGACCAGGTCCACATGCGTCAGCTTCTCGGCGGCCTGCGCGGCGTCAAGGCGCTGGTCACCGATATTTCTTACGTCGACCCCTACGAAGGCATTCGCTTCCGCGGGCACACTATTCCTGAAGTGTTGGAAAAACTGCCCAAACCCGCCGAAGGCGATATGCCCTACGTCGGCGGCCTCTACTGGCTGCTGCTCACCGGCGACTTCCCCACCAAAGAAGAAGCCCTCTCGGTGGAAGAAGAATGGAAGAAGCGCATGGCGCTGCCCGAGCACATCTTCGACGTGCTCAAAGCCTTCCCCAAAGACGCACACCCGATGACCATGTTCGCGGCCGCGGTGCTGGCGTTGCAGCCCGAATCGGAATTCGCCAGGCGCTACAAAGAGGGCATGAAGAAAACCGAATATTGGGACCCGATGCTGGAAGACGCCCTCAGCCTGACCGCCAAACTGCCCGCCATCGCTGCTTACATTTACCGGCTGAAATACAAAGACGGCAAATTCATCGCCCCCGACCCCAACCTCGACTGGGGCGCCAACTTCGCCCACATGATGGGTGTGGAAAACCCCGAATACAAGAACCTCAGCCGCCTCTACTTCATCCTGCACTCCGATCACGAAAGCGGCAACGTCAGCGCCCACACCACCTACCTGGTTTCCTCGGCGCTCTCCGATATTTACTACTCCTTCTCCGCCGCCATGGACGGCTTGGCCGGCCCGTTGCACGGCCTCGCCAACCAGAACTGCCTTTACTGGCTGATGGGCGTAAAGGAAAAATTCGGTGGCGTGCCCACCCACGAGCAAATGCGCCAATATGCGTGGGACACCCTGAACAGCGGTCAGGTCATCCCCGGCTACGGCCACGCCGTGCTGCGCCGCACCGACCCGCGCTACAAAGCGCAGTTCGAGTTCGCCCTCGAACACATGCCCGACGACCCGCTCTTCCAGACCGCCAAGGTGGCCTACGAGGTCATCCCCGACGTGCTGAAGGAACACGGCAAGGCCAAGAACCCGTGGCCCAACGTCGACGCCCTCAGCGGCACCCTGCAACAGCACTACGGCGTGAAGGAATCCGACTTCTACACCGTGATGTTCGGCGTCGGCCGCGCCCTGGGCGTGACCGCCAACACCGTGTGGGCACGCGCCCTGGGGCACCCCATCGAACGCCCCAAGTCGGTGACGACCGCCATGCTGGAAGAAGAGATCAAAGACAAGTAACCTCGCTTCTCCTCCTCCTCAAACACGCTCCCCCTGCCCAAACGGACAGGGGGAGTTGTTGATTTTCACCAAGTGGCGAGGCGTATCGCGCTCCGCCCACGGCGTCTCACCACGGCTTTGGTATGGCGGCTGCTTTTTTCACCAATGCAATCGGCCGAGCATGCTACCCCGGCATAAACAGGGGAAGATCGTACAACGGTTCGTAAGTGCAGCGGCAGCCGCCCTCATGCGAGCAGCCCTCCACCGGCAACTGCGGCACTTCGTCTTTGGCATAAGTACCAGCCATACTCAAACACACCGGGCAGGCATCGGCCGCGACGACCACCCGAATGGCCTTCACGCGCGGGTTTTCCCGATAGCGCCGCAACGCCACCGCCCGCGTGCTGAATTCCCGCAAATCGACGCCGCACTTCGCACAATAAACTGCCGTATCAGGCGAAGTTGCATGACATTTGCTGCAAATCTGCATGGGAAGCCTCCTGGGAAACCTGAATTCGCATGCTGTGTGCATTCTACCACAAAGCCGAGGCGCTACCAGAAGACGCAATTTTTATGAGAGTCTTATAAGAAATTCGCCGTTTTCCCTTGTGGCGGCTGCACCAAGCGGTTACAATGCGGGGGATTGTTTCCCATTCCGCAAACACGACCATTGAGAAGGAGGTCATCATGGCAAAAACCACTTTTGGCGAAGAAATTTACCTGCGTGCCCTGACAGGCAAAATCGTTGGAGCGCAAATGATTGCTGACTATGCGAAAGTCGCTTTCGTTTCGCCGCGCAATATCATTTGCAGCGCCATCAGCGCCGCCGCCGAAGCCGCTTACATTCTGGAAACCGGCGCCCAGGCTGCCCACTTCATCGTCGAGCCCGGCCAGGAAGCCCAAGCCGCTCAGGCCGTCGCGGCCTTCCAACCCGAAGCGGTGGTGCTGATGTTCGGCGGCGAAACCCCCATCGAAGAAACCAAAACCCTGTTCGTCAACTTCCTCAAGGGGCTGGCCGAAGCCGACCTGTTCACCGACCTGATCGTCCATGTGCGCATCTTTGCTGCGGGTGGCTTGCAAGCCGCGCTGCAAGACGACACCATCCGCCCTTACCTGCTCGACAACGAGGTTTACGTGTACACTGCCAACCTCGACAAAGGCCTCTTCATCTACAACATTGCCCTCATTGACGAAGACGGCACCATTAGCCTCGACGAACTGCTGGCCTTCCCCGTCACGGTGGAGCACGCCGAACTGCTCAACCGCTCGCTGCGCGACAAAACCTTGGCATGGGCTGACGCCTGAGCAACCACGCCGTCCACGCACGCCCTCGCTTCGGCGGGGGCGTTTTTGTTTGCCTGCCCGCCTTCCCGTGCTATAATCACCCCCGCCGCGCCGCGGCAAATTTCGGCTGGAGGTTTCCCGATGTACAAAACGCATACCTGCGGCGAACTGCGCGCCGAGCATGTTGGTCAGGAAGTTGCCCTCGCCGGCTGGGTTCACCGTCGCCGCGACCACGGCGGTGTGACTTTCATCGACCTGCGCGACCGCTTTGGCCTTGTGCAGATCGTCGCCGACGAAGCCACGCACCCCGAAGCCCACAAGGCCCTGGAAGCCGCCCGCAACGAATGGGTATTGCAGGTCAAAGGGCGCGTCCGCCGCCGCCCGGCAGGCTCTGAAAACCCCAACCTGCCCACCGGCGACATCGAAGTCGAAGTCTTCCAGGTGCAGGTGCTCAACCCCGCCAGGCCCACCCCCTTCACCATCAACAAAGACGACGGCGTAGACGAAAGCATCCGCCTGAAATACCGCTACCTCGACCTGCGCCGCGAGGCCATGCGCCGCAACATCGAACTGCGCCACCGGGTGGTCAAATTCATCCGCGACTACCTCGACCGCCACGGCTTCCTGGAAATCGAAACGCCCATCCTCTTCAAATCCACGCCCGAAGGCGCACGCGACTACCTGGTGCCTTCCCGCGTGCATCCGGGCGAATTCTACGCCCTGCCGCAATCGCCCCAGCAACTCAAGCAATTGCTGATGGTCGGCGGCATCGAGCGTTACTTCCAGATTGCCCGCTGCTTCCGCGACGAAGACCTGCGCGGCGACCGCCAGCCGGAATTTACCCAACTCGACCTGGAAATGTCGTTCGTCGACCGGCGGGAAGACATCATGGACCTCATCGAGGGCCTGATGATCGAACTGGTGCACACCGTGGTGCCCGAAAAGCACATCCTGCAAACGCCCTTCCCGCGCCTCAGTTACCAGGAAGCCATCGACCGCTTCGGCACCGACCACCCCGACCTGCGCTTCGGCCTGGAAATCAAAGACATCGGCGACCTCGCCGCGGAGAGCAACTTCCGCGTGTTCACCCAGGCGCTGGAAAAAGGCGGGCTGGTGCGCGGCATCAACGCCAAAGGACTGGGCGTGCTCTCCCGCAAGGAAGTCGATGCCCTCACCGAGTTCGTCAAACAGCACGGCGCCAAAGGTCTGGCCTACTTTTACGTCGAAGAAAACGGCTTCCGCTCGCCGATTGCCAAATTCTTCTCGCCCGAAACGCTGGAAGCCATCGGCCAGCGGCTGGAAGCCGACCCCGGCGACCTGCTGCTCTTCGTGGCCGACGCCAACCGCGAAGTGGTTGCCGACGCCCTGGGGCGCCTGCGCGTCCACCTCGCCGACCGCCTCGGCCTGCGTGACCCCAACGTCCTGGCCTTCGTCTGGATCATCGACTTCCCCTGGGCTTTCTGGGATGAAGAAGAACAGCGTTGGGATCCCAGCCAGCACCCCTTCACTATGCCCATGCCAGAAGACATCCCCTTGCTGGAAACCGACCCCGGCAAAATGCGCGGCGCGCAATATGACCTGGTACTCAACAACTACGAAGTGGCGGGCGGCTCCATCCGCGTGCACGACCGCGAACTGCAAGAGAAACTCTTCCGCCTCATCGGGCTGGATATGGAAACCGCGCGCGAGCGCTTCGGCCACATGCTGGAAGCCTTCGAATACGGCGCGCCGCCCCACGGCGGCATCGCCTCGGGCATCGACCGCCTGGTGATGATCCTCGCCGACGCCCCCAACATCCGCGAAGTGATTGCCTTCCCCAAGAACCAGGCCGCCCGCGATGTCATGGCTGGCGCGCCTTCCCCCGTCGACGAAGCCCAACTACGCGAACTGCACATCAAACTCGACCTTCCCGAAGCGCCAAAACCCTGAAAACGACACCCTCGTTCCTTCGCGGGCGGCCTCTGAGGTCGCCCGCTTCGCATTTGACTTTCAAGGGGCTTTCCCCTATACTCACAATAGGCCGTGCATCATCCCGGAAGGAGGCAAAACAATGACTGAGCAACCGGTAAACCCTTCCCCTCAAGCCGCGCCGCAAGACCTCACCCCCGAAGAGGTCAAAGACCTCTTTGACGAAAGCACTGCCCCCAAAGAGGACCACGGCATGAGCGCATTGGAGCCTGCACTGGAAGGCAGCGACCACGCCGAGGCAAATGCCGCCGCAGAAGAGGAAGACAAAGGGATGCAAGCCACCGCCCCCATTTTGCCCGACGAGGCGGTGGAAGACAACCCGCCCCTGCCGCCGAGTTCCGCCATGCAGGGGGCGCCGCTCTTTAGCGCCGATGCAACCCTGCTGCCCGGCACCCGCTCCACACCTCCCGTCGCCGCCCCACCGGTTGACCCTTCCCTGCCACCCAACCCCACCCTGGTCGACGAACTGGTTACCAAGAAGGCGCTCCACGACCTCTGGAAAGAGGCCGACGCGCTGCAAACGCGCATCAACGCCGAGGTCAACGACATCAACCGGGCACGCGCTTTGCTCAACCAGATTCAGGCCGCCCGCAATTATCTGCTGGCTGGCCGCGACAACTACGAAGAGGCCGCGCGGGCATTGAGCGAGGTCGCTTATCAGTTGGCTTTCCTGCAACGCGTGCGCAAGGCTTCCAAACAAGTGGGCGTCAAGCTCTTGCTCTACGAAGTGGCCTGGGCTTTCCTGATGGGCATTGCCATGTTTGTCGTACCGTGGGCGTTGCGCCGCTGGGCACCTTTCTTCGGCTATGCCAACGGCGCCACCACCGGCCTGCAAAGTGTGCAGTGGCTGGTCGATGGCTTCAAGACCATGTTCTGGGGCAGCCTGGGCGGCGTCACCGGGGCGCTTTATGCCCTCTGGCGGCACGTGGCCGACAAGCAGGATTTCGACCCGCAATATGCGATGTGGTACATCACCAACCCTATCATGGGCTTTGCCCTGGGCGCTTTCATTTACCTCATCATGCAAGCCGGGCTGCTTTCCATGACCAGCGGGCAGCAGGCTGCAATGGCAAGCGCGGTGCCCACTTTTGTGCTGGCATGGCTTTCGGGTTTCCAGCAAAACGTGGCTTATGACATCGTGCGGCGCATTCTCAAAGTCTTTCAACTGGAAGACAACACGCCGACCACCCCGCCGCCGCCGACCTCGGGCGCTGGTTCAAACGCTTCTTGAGGCATTTTCCGAGCCCCGCACAACCTCGATGCCCTACTTTCTCTCCCCAACAGGCCGCGTTTTGCGGCCTGTTGCGCATGGACGGCACAGCCCTTGCACGCAACACCATGCCCGCCCGAAACGGCCTTCATGCTATAATCCCTCCAATGCACGCTTCTCCTTGCCAGCCTTGACCCTATGACCACACTTACCGCCCTTACCCAACTCCTCATCCAGCCCCCCGGCAGTTTCGCGTATCACCTCGTGCTCTTGTTTGCCATCGGGGGCACCCTGCAAGCCGCCTGGATTCAGTGGCAGCGCACGGCTTACCCTCAAACACGCCGCCTGTTGACCGGTTTGCTGCTCTTGCTGGGCGTGCGGCTGGCCTACTTCGCCGTGGGAGGGCTGGCGTGGCAAAATGTGCTCGCGCCGCATCTTGTCATTCCCATCGCCGACCGCGCCGCAGGGGCTTTCTCGCTGGTGCTCTTCGCCTGGCTCTGGGGTTTCCCGGAACGCCACCGCACCGGCGACGCGCTCTTGTTGGGCGGCATTGGGACAGTCGTGCTCGGCGTTGTCGCTTCTGTCATCATCTGGCCTTACTTCTCAGCCCGTTATTTCAACGGCTCGGTCGTTGACCTGGGCTGGAGCGGTTTCAACATCATGCTGGGGCTGGGCGGCTTTCTGCTGCTCGTGGAACGCCGCCCCAACGGGGCTACTGCGGGGAAAATTGCGCTGGGCATCCTCACTTTAGGCTACACCATCCACGCGCTGCTGCCGCCGCCCTCGGGCGACCTGGATGGCTATCTGCGCCTGGCCGAGATCGTGGCCTACCCCCTGCTCTTCAGCCTGCCCTACCGTTTTGCCGCACCTCTCCGGCGAGAAGTGCGCCCCATTCAAGTGCAACAGGCCACCGCACCGCCGCCTGATCGCGCGGCACAAGAGGCTTTGCTGGAATTATTGGGTACGCCCCCTGACGACGCCGAAGCCTGCCCCCGCATTGCCAAAACCGTCGCACTGTTGATGAAAGCCGACCTCTGTCTGGTCGTCACACCGCCGCGCAATGAACGACTGAGCATTGCCTGCGCTTACGACCTCATCCGCGAACAGGCTCTCAGCGGCACCTCCTTCCCGGCCCAGCAGGCCCCTATTTTGGTTGCTGCGATGACCCGCCGCCGCCCGCTGCGCCTTCCGGCCAGCAGCACCTCAGCCGACGCCCGCACCCTGACCGCGCTTCTGAGCCTCAACCGCAGTGGCCCCTTGCTGGCTGCCCCGCTGGATGGCGGTCCCGACCATCCCGTTCAAGGCAGCGTGGTGCTGCTTTCGGCCTACGCCCAACACTCATGGACCGCGGTCGAGCAGGAACGCCTGGCTGCCATCGCCCGTCACATCGGGCGCTGGCTGATCACCCACACACCCGCACCGCCGCCTTCCAGCGCCGAGCCTCAAGCCGAGCCCTCGGCCGAAATTACGGCGCGCCTGGCTGCTCTGGAAGAGCAGGTACTCGCCCTGACCGAAGAAAACGACGCCTTGCGCGCCCAGGCTTCCGAAGCCGCCCTGCTGCAAGACCGCCTGAAAGCGCTTGCTGCCGCCCACGAAGAAACCCAGCAAGTACTGGATGCGTTGGAAGCCGAAAACCGCCGCCTGCAAGCCGCGCTCGAAACCTCGGCCACCAAAGAGCAAATGACCGAGGAATACCATCAAAACCTCAAGGTGCTGCTTTCCAGCGCCCAAGACCTGCGCCAGCCTCTGGCTTCGCTCATGGGCTATGCCGACCTGCTGCTGGGCGAAAGCGTAGGCATTCTCGGCGCGCTGCAACGCCAGTTTGTGGAACGCATCCGCGCCAGCGCCGCCCGGATGGCACAGGCCGTGGACGACATGGTGCAGGCCCTTTCGCTGGAAACCGGCGGGCTGGAAATCAACCCACAGGAAATTGACCTCAACGAGGCGATCGACAACGCCCTCAGTCGCAACAGCGGTTTGTTGCGCGAAAAACGCCTTCTGCTGCGGGTAGACCTGCCTGAAACCCTTCCACCGGCGCGTCTGGATAGGGAAATGTTCCATCACATCCTCCATCACCTGCTGCGAAACGCCGCGCTGGCCTCGCCTGAAGAGAGCGAAATTCAGTTGCGCCTGAAAATCATGGAGGAAGAGGGAGAACGGTTGCTCATGCTCGAAGTCACCGACAGCGGCGGCGGCGTTGCCCCAGAAGACCTGCCACACGTGTTCTCGCGGCGGTATCGCACCACTTACCGCACCATTGACGGCCTGGGCGACAGCGGCCTGGGCATGCCGCTGGTGAAAGCCCTGGTGGAAGCCCTTCACGGGCGCATTTGGGCTGAGAGCACCGCGGGGCAGGGCACCACCTTTACCGTGCTTTTACCCTTGCCCCCAGTGGCCCAGCCTGCCCCGGCGGTGGCAGCCCCCTCTGAGGCCTCAAAAACGCCATGAAACCCTCCGGTTGGTTGGAAACCCTGAGTTACCTCGGCTTCACCGTCTTGTGGATTGCAGGCGCTCTCGGCGGGCTGTGGACGGTCAAAGCCGAAGATAGCATTCCGCGGCAAGGCAACGAGGCCAGCCAGCCGCGACAGGTCGTGCTGTTCAGCACCCCTATTCCGTTCCCCACGCTGGCCCCCACCGCCGCTGCAGGAGCGAAAGCCACACCGGCCCCCACGGCAACACCATCGTGTCATCCCCCGAAAGGCTGGCATGCCATCACCATCGCCGCGGGCGAAACGCTGAAAACCCTTGCCGCCCGCTATCACACCACCGCGGGTGCGCTGCAAAAAGCCAACTGCCTGCCCGCACCGGCATTAGTGGCCGGGACCACGCTGTTCGTGCCGTCGCGCCCCACCGCCACACCTCCGCCGCACCCCACCGCCACGGCGCCAGCCTGCGGCCCTCTCCCCGGCTGGGTAGAACACACCGTCCAGCCCGGCGAAAACCTGTACCGTATCAGTTTGGCCTACCGGGTCAGCATCGCACTGCTGTTGCGCGCCAACTGCCTGCCCGGCACCCTCATCTATGCGGGGGAACGCCTTTGGGTCCCCAATGTGCCCACCAGCACCCCGGCGTGGACGGCTACCGCCGTCGCCACCCCTACCCTCACTCCCACAGCCACTCCGACGGCCGTTGCCACCGCCACCCCTACGGCCTCGGCCACCGCGGCGGCTTCCCCCACCTCCACCGCCACCCCTACGCCAACAGCCACCGGTCCTACGCCCACGCCAACATCCACACCTACCCCCACGGCGACCGCAACGCCCACACCCACCCCCACCGCCACCAACACACCGCTGCCGCCGACCTCCACCCCCACCCCCTCGCCGACCAATACCCCCGTGCCGCCGACCAATACGCCCACGCCCACTCCCACCCCTACCCCCTGATACCATGCGCCTTCGCGCTCCCGTCCCGCCTCTCATTCGCCTGCTCTTCGCACTGGCAGCCCTGGCCATCGGGGGAATGCTGCTCCTCGGGGGCTGCAGGCTGCCCGGGTTTTCACCAGCGGGCCGCGCCACGGCATGGCCCATGACAGCCACCTGGACCCCCTTCGCCCCTCTTCCGCCCACAGCCACCTATTTACCCACCAGCACCCCCACACCCACCCCCACCCCTACGCCACCCCCTCCCCCCACCCCGCGGCCCACACCCCCCCCCAAAGGCTACCTCGGCCAACCCGTGCCGCCGCTGCCCCAGGCCCAAGGGCGCATCAACATCATGCTGCTGGGGTCTGATCGACGCCCCGACCACGTCGACTTCCGCACCGACGCTTTCATGCTGCTTTCCTACAACCCCAAAACCGGGGCCACCAGTATCATTTCCTTCCCGCGCGACACCTTTGTGTATCTTCCCGGCGTGGGCTACAACCGCATCAACACAGCGATGGAATTCGGCGGCTTCCCGCTGGTGCAGCGCACGCTGGAATACAACTTCGGCATCCGGCCTTCCCACTACATTCTGGTTGAATTTCGAGGCTTTGCTACCCTCATCGACCAGTTGGGGGGTGTTGACGTCGTCGTGCCCCACCAGTTATGCGACCGCCGCACCCATTACGGCGACCACTATTGCGTCGGGCCGGGCACGGTTCACATGGATGGCAGCCTGGCCCTGTGGTATGCGCGCTCGCGCATCACCACCAGCGATTTCGACCGTGCCCATCGCCAGCAGGCGCTGATTGTGGCCGTCATCCACAAACTGCTTTCCCTCAACGCCCTCGGCCAGGCGCCTTCCCTTTATCGCACTTACCGCCAAAGCGTGGAAACCGACATCAGCCTGGCGGCCTTCCTGAAAATGGTGGCCCAGGCGCGCCGTTTCCGCAGCGACGCCATCCGCGCCTACGTCATCCAGCCGCCCGCGCTGCAGCCGTGGATTACACCTCAGGGGGCTTATGTGCTGCTTCCACACCACGACGCCGTGCGCAGCATTTTAGAAACCGCACTCTCGCGGTAAAATGCTCACGCCACGCGTCACCACGACGCGCCCATTCGACACCCCCAACGACGCGACTTTTCCCCATGCCTCAACGTCTCAAATCGTTAGAACTCCAGGGCTACAAAACCTTTGCCAACCGCACCCGCTTTGAGTTTGGGCCACGGATTACGGCCATTGTAGGCCCCAACGGCTCCGGCAAATCCAACATTGCCGACGCCTTACGCTGGGTGTTGGGCGAGCAATCTTACGCGCTGCTGCGCGCCCATAAAACCGAAGACATGATTTTCGCCGGTTCGGCGCAGCGGCCCCGTGCGGGCATGGCCACCGCCACCGTCACCTTCGACAACGAAGACCACTGGCTGCCCATCGACTACACCGAAGTCGCCCTCACCCGCCGCGCGGCCCGCGACGGGCAGAACGTCTACCTGCTCAACGGGCAGCGGGTACGCCTGCGCGACCTGCGAGAACTTCTCGGCCATGCCGGGCTGAGCGAGCACACCTACACCTTCATCGGCCAAGGGCTGGTCGATGCCGCGCTGGCCCTGCGCCCCGACGAGCGCCGCCAAATGCTGGAAGGCGCCGCTGGCATCGGCGTTTACCGACAGCGCCGCGAAGAAACCTTGCGCCGCCTCGACACCACCCAACGCAACCTCGAGCGGGTGCAAGACATTCTGGCCGAACTGGAACCCCGCCTGCGCCGGCTGGAACGCCAGGCGCGCCGTTCGCGTGAAGCCGCCCAACTGCAAGCCGACCTGGAACTCATGCTGCGGGAATGGTACGGCTACCACTGGCACGCCGCCCAGCAGCGCCTGCACGAAGCCCGTCGCGTGGCCGTCCGCCAGGAAGCCCAGCGGCAGGAAGCCCTCAACCGCCAGCAGGCCAGCGCCCGCCAGATCGCCCGCCTGCGAGAAGAAATAACTGCCCAGCGGGAACGCCTGAACGCGCTGCACCGCGAACTGGCAGCCCACCACCGTCAGATGGAAACCCTGGCTCGCGAGGCCGCCGTGCTGGAAGAGCGCCGCCGCGCTTTGCAAACCCGTCGCGACGAATGGCTCTCTGAAGCCGAAGCCCTCGAAGCCCAAATTCGCGACCAGCAAACCCGCACCGCCGAAGCCGAAGCCGAGATCGCCCGACTGAAAGAACATCACACCCAGGCGCTGCAACAACGCGAGCAAGCCCGGCTCGCACTGGAAGACCTGCTCAAACGCCGCCGGGAAGCCCGCCGCGCCCTGGAAAAAGCGCAGCAAGCCCTCGAAGCCCTGACCCGCAAACAAGCCGCCCTCGAAGCCCGCCTTGACGATCTCACTCGCCGGCGCGAGCGCCTGCAGGTCGCCTACGCCCAGGCCCAACGGCAAACCGAAGCCCTGCAAACCGCCTTCCAGAAAGCCCAACACGCCCTGAGCGAGGCTACCCACGCGCGCGAAGCCGCCGAAGCCCGCCGCGCCGCGGCCCAGGCCGCCCTCGAAGAAGCCCTCCAGGCCCAACGTACCGCCGAAGCCGAGGCCCGCGAAGCCCGCCGCGCCTACGACCGCCTGCAAGCCGACCTGGCCGCCCTGCAAGCCAAAGCCCGCGTCCTCGCCGAAGCCGAAACCAACCTCACCGGCTACGCCGAAGGCACCCGCTGGCTGGTCGCAGAGGGCCGCAAAAAGCGCCTGCCCCTCAAAGGTGCCCTCGGGCAGCACCTGCAAGTACCTGCCGAACTCGAAACGGCCATCGCCGCAGCCCTGGATCGCTTTACCGAAGCCGTGCTGCTGGAAAGCGGCCTCGATGCCACCCCCCTCGACCTCAGCCGAGATGCCCCTGCCCGTACGGTGCTGCTGCCTTTACACGCGCTGCGCCCCGCGACCCCCCTCCAGGCGCCCGACGACCCCGACATTCTCGGCATCGCCTCTCGGCACGTGCGGGCCGAAGAAGCCTTCCGCCCGGCCGTAGAAGCCCTGCTGGGGCGCGTGCTCCTTGCCCGCAACCGCGAAGCCGCCTTGCGCGCCTTGCCCCACCTGCCACCCGACGCGTGGGTCGTGACCCTCGAGGGGGAAGCCTTTTCACCGCAGGGCATCGTGAGCACCGGGAAACCCACCCGCGGCGCGGCCCTGCGGCGCACACGCGAGCGCCGCGAAATTGCCGCCCGGCTGGAAACCCTGCAAGCCCGCGCCGAGCGCCAGGCTGCCGCGCTGGAAAGCGCCGAAAAAGCCGCTGCCCAGGCGCGCACCAACGCACAAACCGCCGCCGAAAACCTTTCCCAGGCCCAGCAAGAAGAGCGCGCCGCTGCCCAGGCCGAGCGCCGCGCCCAGCAAGAGGCCCAAAAAGCCCAGCGGGCGCTGGAAGTGCACCAGAACGAACTGCAACGACGGCAAGCCGAACTCGAAGCACTGGAAAAAGAAGCCGCCGAGTTACAGCACCAACGCCAAACCCTGGAAACCGACTTCCAGGCAGCGCGCCAAACCCTGCGCGACCGGCGCCGCGCCCTCCAGACCCTCGACACCAGCGAAGCCAACGCCCAGGAAGCCCACTGGAGCACCCAGGTTGCCCTGGCCGCCCAGGCCCTGGAAGCCGCCCGCCGACGCCTGAAAGAGCAGCAACGCGCTCTGGAAACCTTGCAACAGCGGCGACAAGCGCGCCAAAAACGGCTGGCAGAAGCCGCCGAGCAAATTGCCGCCTTCGAAGCCGAACACACCCGACAACAGGCTGAAATCCAGCGGCTCGAAGCCGAAATCGCGCGGCTCAATGCCCAAATTTCGCCCCTGCAAGAAACGCTGCAAGCCGCACAACAACGCCTCGACGCCCTTGAAGCCGAAGCCGAGCGCCTTGCCCAGGCCGTCCACATCGCCGAGCGCCACCACACCCAGGCGCAACTGGCGCTGACCCGCGCCCAGGAAGCCCTCGACAACCTCCGCCGGCGCATGGAAGAAGACCTCGGCCCCGTAGCACTGGAATACCAGCCCCACGTGGCCGGTCCCCAACCCCTGCCCCTGGAAGGCATGGTTGCCCATCTGCCGCGAGTGGCTTCCCTACCCGAAGGGTTAGAGCAACGCATCAAAGAGCGCCGCGCTCAACTGCGCAGGCTGGGGCCGGTCAACCCTGAAGCCGAACAGGAATATCAGGAGGTGAAGGAACGCTACGACTTCCTCACCACCCAGTTGGAAGACTTGCACAAAGCCGAAGCCGACATCCGGCAGGTGATTGCCGAACTGGAAAAACTGATGGAAGAGGCCTTCCGCAAGACCTACGCCGTGGTCAACCGGGAGTTCAGCGCCATCTTCACCCGCCTGTTCGGAGGCGGCAGCGCCCACCTGGTGCTTACCGAAGCCGAAGACATCACCCGCACCGGTGTGGAAATCGAAGCCCGCCTGCCGGGCAAGCGCACCCAGCGCCTCGCCATGCTTTCCGGCGGCGAGCGCAGCCTGACCGCCGTGGCGCTCATCTTCGCCTTGCTGAAAGCCTCCCCCACCCCATTCTGCGTGCTCGACGAAGTGGACGCCATGTTAGACGAAGCCAACGTCGGCCGCTTCCGCGACCTGCTGGAAGAGCTCAGCGCACACACCCAATTCATCATCATTACCCACAACCGCAACACCGTGCAAGCCGCCGAGGTGATTTACGGCATCACCCTTGCCGCCGATGCCACCTCGCAGGTGATGAGCCTGAAACTGGACGAAGTTGCCAAAATGAAAGGGCTGCGGTAAATACCGCCCCTGCTGGTATAATCTGCCCCATGAGCAACAACATCTTTGCCAAATGGAAACAGGGGTTAGCCCGCACGCGCAAAACCGCCTTCGGGCGCATTGCCACGCTGTTGGGCGCAACCGAAATCACCGAAGAAACCTGGGACGAACTGGAAGCCCTGCTCATCCAGGCCGACCTGGGCGTAGAAACCGCGCTGGAAGTGGTTGAAGCCCTGCGGGAAATCACGGCTCGCGAGGCGCTGGTGCGCAGCGACGAACTGGAAGAAACCCTGCATACCGAACTGCGCCGCCGCCTGCAAACGCCCCCCACCCTCACGTGGGAAAACCAGCCCAGCGTCGTCCTGCTGGTCGGCGTCAACGGCTCGGGCAAAACCACCACCGCGGCCAAACTGGCGTGGCGCTACACGCGCGAAGGCAAAAGTGTGATGCTCGCCGCTGCCGACACCTTTCGCGCCGCTGCTATTGACCAGTTGAAGACCTGGGGCGAGCGGCTCAACGTGCCGGTCATCGCGGGGCAACCCGGGGGTGATCCCGGCGCCATCACCTACGATGCCGTGCAGGCCGCCCGCGCTCGCAACACCGACATCCTCTTTGTCGATACCGCTGGACGCCTGCACACCCGCTTCAACCTGATGGAAGAACTCAAAAAAGTACGCCGTGTGGCCCACAAAGCCCTGCCCGGCGCACCGCATCATGTCTGGCTGGTGATGGATGCCACCACCGGCCAAAACGCCCTCCAGCAGGCCAAAGCCTTCAAAGAAGCTGTCGGTGTCACCGGCGTCGTGCTGGCCAAACTGGATTCGTCGGCAAAAGGCGGCATGGCTTTTGCCATCCAGCGCGAACTGGGGCTGCCTATTCTGTTTGCGGGGCTGGGTGAAAAGCCCGAAGACCTTGCCCCCTTTGACCCTGAAGCCTTTGTGGCCGGTATCCTTAACGCCGAGTAGGCTCCAGCCCCACGCGCCCATCGCGAGGGCTTTGCCCCTTTCAGGGCCCCACGCCTTGCTTCGCTTTTATTTTCTTTCAGGACAGACCTCATGAACACCCCTAACCTGCTGCAACGAATGGGCAATGCCATTGTTCGTTTCGTGAACCGTCTGGCCACACCCTCACCCCATCTGAGCGATCCGGAAGACCGTCTGCGCGCCCGCACCCTCGCCTTCACCAGCATCGGCACGTTGGTCGTCATCATCCTGCCAGCCATCCTTCGTGTCACCCTTTGGAACACCCCTCAACCTATTCGCTGGTATGTCTATTTCACCACGCTGGCTGTGCTGGCGGCCTATTCCCTCAGCCGCACACGCCGTTACCGGTGGGGGCTATACCTGACTGTTCTCACCTACAGTCTTGGCTCCGTCGTCATCAGCCTGAGCACCCCCGACCTCTCCGAAAGCACCTACGTGCTCACAGCAGCATGGAACCTGGGCGCTATCATCATCGCGGGTTTGTTGCTTTCCCGACGGCAGTTCCTGCGCGTCATCGCCGTCAACGTCTTCCTGCTGAGCATTCCCAGTCTGGCCGGGCGGGCGCCATGGGGCTGGTACGGCGATATGACCCTGGTCTTTCTGGCCGAAGCCGCTCTCCTCTTCGGCATTGCCGGTGCAAGCCAGCGGCACGCCCACGAGATGGCAAAAAGCGAGCAGCGTTTTCGAGAGCTCCTCAACAGCACCCTGGAAGCCCTGGTCATCCACGATGGTGTCCACATTCTGGCCGTCAACCCGGCCTTCGAAAGGATGTTCCGCTGCCCCGAGGAACAAGCCGTTGGCCGCGTCCCAATGGAATTCGTCGCCCCCGAAGCCCGCGATGCAGCCTGGGAAGCCTTCCTGAAAAACTTCGACAAACCCAATGCCATCATTCGCTCCACGGCATTGCGTTGCGATGGCACCCGCTTCGAAGCCGAAGCCAGCCTTGGTATGGTTACCTACGAAAGGCAAAGCGTCCTGGCTTTGAGCGTGCGCGACGTCTCCCGGCGTGTAGCCGCCGAAGCCGAACTGCGCAAACTTTCCCGAGCGCTGGAACAAAGCGCCCATGGGGTGGTCATCACCAATCCGCAAGGGGTGATCGAGTACGTCAACCCGGCTTTCACCCAAATGACCGGCTACACCGCCAAAGAAGCCATCGGGCAAACGCCTCGCATCCTCAAGTCGGGCAAACACCCCACCGAGTTCTATGCCGAGCTGTGGGAAACCATCCGCAGCGGGGAAACATGGCAAGGCGAAGTCGTCAACCGTCGCAAAGACGGCACCCTCTACTGGGAATCCCAAACCATCACTCCTGTCTTCAACGAAGACGGCAAAATTACCCACTACGTCGCCATCAAGCAAGACATCACTAAACGCAAAGAAAACGAAGAAAAAATCCGAAAACTGCAACGCGCCATCGAGCAAAGTGCCCACAGCGTGGTCATCACCGACCGCACCGGCACCATCGAATACGTCAACCCCGCGTTCACGCAAGTCACGGGTTACACCGCCGAAGAAGCCATCGGGCAAAATCCTCGCATTCTCAAGTCGGGCAAACACCCTCGCACCTTCTACCAACACCTCTGGAACACCATCCAGCGCGGCGAAATCTGGCACGGCGAGTTCATCAACCGCCGCAAAGACGGCAGCCTCTACTGGGAACGCGCCAGCATCTCCCCCGTCAAAGACGACGACGGCCACATCACCCACTTCGTAGCCGTCAAAGAAGACATTACCCAACAAAAAGAACTGGAAGCGGAACTCCAACGCGCTCGCGACGAAGCCCTGGAAGCCAACAGGCTCAAAACCCAATTGCTCGGCAACGTCAGCCACGACATGCGCACCCCTTTGGGCGGCATCCTCGGGTATAGCGAAATGCTGCTCGAAGGCGCCTTGGGCGAACTTTCCTCCGAGCAACGCAAAGCCATTCTTCACATCCTGCAAAGCACCCAGCAACTCATTGACTTTACCAACGACCTGCTCAACCAGGCCGAACTGGAAAGCGGCCGCCTGCGCCTGCACATCACCAAATTCCCGCCGCACGAACTGCTCAAAACCATCTCGGCAACGCAATCGATTGCCGAAGCCAAGGGCGTGCACGTCCACATTGAAACCGACCCCAACCTTCCCGAAACCATCTACGGCGATCCCTATTGGCTGCGTCAAATCCTCGCCAACCTGTTGGGAAACGCGGTAAAATTTACAGAAGAGGGGCACATTTGGGTGCGGTTGCTGGGGCTGGAAGACGAGCACTGGGCCATCCAGGTCGAAGACACCGGCGTCGGCATTCCCCTCGAAGCCCAAAAACACATCTTTGAACCCTTCCGCCAGGTGGACGGGAGCCCCACGCGCCGTTACAAAGGCTCGGGCCTGGGGCTTTCCATCGTGAAACAGTTGGTCGATCTCATGCACGGCGAAATTCGGCTGGAAAGCGAGCCCGGCAAAGGCAGCAAATTCACAGTCATCCTTCCCTGTCAGTCCACGCTCACCGAGGAGCAAGCCCCATGAGCATCCCCAAACCCCTTGCCCTTGTTGTTGAAGACGACCAAACCCAGGCCGAAATCTTCGTGACGGCGCTTTCCCAGGCCGGCTACGAGGTCACTCACATCGACAGTGGTCAGGCGGCCATAGACTACCTCAACGAGCACAGCCCGCTGCTGGTGCTGCTTGACCTCCACCTGCCCGAAGTAGCAGGCACTGCCATTCTGCAACACATCCGCCAGCGGAAGCACCTTGCCCACACGCGCGTCATGTTGGCTACCGCCGACCCGCGCCTGGCCGAAACGGTGCGCGCCGACAGCGACCTGGTGCTCATCAAACCGGTCAGTTTTACCCAGTTGCGCGCGCTGGCTCACCGCATGCTCCCTACTGAATAATCCCCTTTCCCTCAAAAGGCTTATGGACGATCTCACACAACGCCTCCACGCCCTGGAAACCCGCCTGCGCGACCTTCGGGGGCGTCTTTGACCTGGACGAAAAGCAAAGCCGCCTCGCAGCCGTAGAAGCCGAGGCCAGCGCCCCTGATCTGTGGGATAACCCCCAGCGCGCTCAGCGCCTCATGCGGGAAATGGCCGCCTTGCGCGAAGTGGTAGAAAGTTTCCGCAGCCTCGAAACCCGCATCGCCGACGCGCTGGAACTGGCTTCCTGGGGAGAAGACGACCTGCAAAGCGAACTGGAAGCCGAAGCCGAAGCGCTGGAAAAAGCCATTGGCGAAGCCGAACTACGCGCCATGCTCTCCGGCCCTTACGACCACAACAACGCCATCCTCGCCATTCATGCCGGGGCAGGCGGCACCGACGCTCACGACTGGGCCGAGATGCTCCAGCGCATGTACCTCCGCTGGGCGGAAAAACACGGCTATCAAACCGAAATCCTCGACTACACCCCCGGCGAAGAGGCCGGCACCAAAAGCGTGACCATCGCGGTCAACGGCCCCAACGCTTACGGCTATTTGCACTCCGAAAGGGGAACTCACCGTCTCGTGCGGCTCTCCCCCTTCGATGCTGCCCACCGTCGCCACACCTCTTTCGCGCTGGTCGAAGTGCTGCCCCAGGTGGAAGACGACCTGGAGGTGGAAATCAACCCTAAAGACATCCGCATGGACACTTTCAAGGCTGCAGGGGCAGGCGGCCAAAACGTCCAGAAAAACGCCACCGCGGTACGCATCACCCACATTCCCACCGGCATCGTGGTTTCCTGCCAGAACGAGCGCTCACTCACCCAAAACAAAGAGAACGCCCTCAAAGTGCTCAAAGCCCGCCTGCTGGAAATCAAACAGCGGGAACAGGCCGAAAAAATGGCCGCCATCAAGGGCGAATACCAGAAAGCCGAATGGGGCAGCCAGATCCGCTCATACGTGCTGCACCCCTACCAGATGGTGAAAGACCACCGCACCGGCTACGAGGTCGGCAACACCCAGGCCGTGCTCGACGGCGACCTGGACGGCTTTATCGAAGCCTATCTCAAGCAGGCCAAAGGGGAATAACCACCCCTGCTCCTGCCCGGCCTCAGCCAGCAATCGGGCGGCGCCGCGTGCAGCGCCGCCCTTGACCGTTAAAAAGCCAGCGGGGAAAAATCGGTCTGCCGGTCGAAGACGTCCATCCCCTCGGCACGTTTCAGGCCGTTGGCCACCACATAGGTCAACGGCGTGGCCAGGGTTTCATAAGCCACCTTCACCAGCCACTGAGAAACCACCGCCTGCAACAGCCCGGCAGCCGGAATGATGCCGTAAAAGGCCAGGGTGATGAACGTCGCCGAATCCACGCCCTCCCCCACAATGGTGGAAGAAATCGTGCGCAGCCACAGCCAGCGCCCTTCGGTGCGTACTTTCAGTTTGGCCATCACGTAGGCGTTGAGAAATTCACCTACCAGGTAAGCCGCGAAGGAAGCCGCCAGCAGCCGCGGCGTGAAGCCAAACAGCGCCCGAAAAGCCGCGTCGGCGGCAGCCGCCGAGCCCAAACCGACGTTCCAGAACGGCGCGGCGGGCAAACGCGCCGCCACCCAGATGGCCCCCACCGCCAGCAGATTGGCCGCAAAGCCCGTCCAAATCATGCGCCGGGCTGCCGCATAGCCATACACTTCGGTCACCACATCGCCGAGGATGTAAGCCAGCGGGAAAAGCACCACCGCCGCGGGCAGCACCAGCCCCGCCACCAGCACCAGTTTCACCGCGATGATGTTCGAAACCACCAGAATCACCGCGAACAGTCCCACCAACGCGGGATAATAGCGGGGCTGGCGTGGCGTCGTTTGGCCGTGCGCCGTCCCGCCTGCGGTGGCAGCGCCTTGCGAAAATCTCGCCTCGTGCCATCGGGTTTCAGGCACCATCTTTCTCCTCATTGGGGGCTTTGAGCGTACGGCGACGAGTCGCCTGTCCTGAGTGCATCGAAGAGCCGCTTTCCAAAGCGGTGCCGAGGCACCGCATTCCCAAAAAACAGCCCCACCGCGGCCTGCCTAAAACCTTACCATCGCGGCGACGGCCTCTTTGGCTTCCGGCGTCTTGACGTGCTCGGCGCTCACGGTGATGGCGATGCCGCCGCGGATGTTGAACTCGCCCACCACGCGAATGTAATGCGGGTCGAGCACATTCACCAGGTCGTCCAAAATCGTGTTCACCACATGCTCGTGGAACACGCCTTCGTTGCGGTACGACCAGAGGTAAAGTTTGTACGACTTGGATTCCACGATTTTCTGGTCGGGCACGTAGGCCACCCGGATGGTGGCAAAATCGGGCTGGCCGGTGACCGGGCACAGGCAGGTGAACTCGCTGGTTTCCAGCGTCACCAGGTAATAGCGCCCCGGTGTGCGGTTGGGGAAAGCCTCCAGTTTCTTGCTCGGCTGGGCTTTGCGCCCCAGCAGGGTAATATCCTTCAAATCTTCAGGCTGTGTCATCGGCATGATTCATCCTCCTGACTCGCAACTCGCCATTCGCTATTCGCCCCGCTCCCCCGCCGCGGCCTCCACCCGTTCCACCAGGCGGCAAAAGGCGCATTTGCCGGGGGCGGTGGTCGGCTGGCCGCAGACCGGGCAGGTATGCAGGGCTTCCGCCACCTCTTCGGCCACGTCGGCAAACAGCCCCTCTTTTTTGGCCTTGAGGAAGCCCAGATAGAACTGCAATTTCGCCCCGGGGCGGTCGGCTTCCAGTTTGTTGAGCAGTTGTTTGTAGTAAATGGACTTCGCCCCCACCGAGAAGGGGCATTCCTCGTAGATGTAGCGGATGCCGCGCAAGAGCGCGTAGGCCGCGGTTTCCCGCTCGTAGAAGCGGAAGAGCGGCTTGACCTTGCGCGCCAGCCCGGGGGAAGCCGGCAACACCGGCCCCTGCCGCTGCAAATACCCCGCCGCCCAGGTGAGGGTGTTGCCGAAGAGCACCGCGGCTTCGTCATCCAGATTGTGGCCGGTGGCGAGCAGATTGTAGCCCAGGTCGCGGGCAATGCGGTTCATCTCGTGGCGCTTGACCAGGCCACAGACCGAGCAGGGCTTCCCCTTGCCGCGATGGGTGAGTTTCGCCATTTCGGGGATGCTCGCGCCGTATTCCGCAGGCACGTTCACAATGTGCAGGGTGAGCCCCCGTCCTTCGGCAAACGCCCGCGTGAGCGCCTTCGACTGGCTGGAATAGCCAAAGCCGCCGTCGATGCCCAAATCAATGTAAAGCCCGTCGGCCTGGTAGCCCAGCCGCCAGAGCACATCCCACAGCGCCAGCGAATCTTTGCCGCCCGAAACGGCCACCAGCACTTTGTCGTCGCGCCCAAACATGTGATATTTCTTGATAAAGCGCTCGGTCTGGGCAACAAACCATTCCAGATAATGTTCCTTGCACAGCGCCAGTTTGTGATGGCGCATGTTGATGACGGCCTTCTGGCCGCATTTTCGGCAGCGCATGGAGTTAGTCCTGTAGTCGGGTGGTCAGGTAGTCGGGTAGTCGGGTAGTCAGGTGGTCAGGTAGTCGAGTGGTCGCGTCGTCGGGAAAGCCGCGGAAATCGGGGAGTTAGCCGCCGGAGATGACCGCGACCAGGCGGATGACGTCGCCATCTTTCAGATGGGTGTCTTCGGTCACCAGTTCACCGTCTTTAGTGGGAATGACCTCTTCCAGCGGGATTTCCAACTGTTTGAGGGCCTGCTTGATGGTGATGCCGTGGGGCACTTCGTAAGTTTTACCGCGCAGAAGCAACTTCGCGGGCATGAACGACCTCCTGGGGGAAATTAGGACAGGCCGCAGGATTTTAACCGCGGCGGGGAAGAATGTCAAAGAAAATCAGAGGGCGGAGCCAGCAACGCCCACCGTCGAGCAATGGGGGAACGAAAAAGGAGGATGCCCCTGGAGCCAGCCGCAATTCGCACGCCCAAACCGCCCTCGCCACTCCAAAAGGCGCCTTGCATAGCGAAATATACCACTTTTCGCGAAACTCAGCATGAAACGGCTACACACCCCCACCACCTTGACTTGCAAATGCCGAGTACGGCCACGAACTTCTACACGCGCCTTGCGCCAGCCTGTGCGCTCACGCCAAACTTCCTGGGGTATGGGTGCCGGATGACCATATTTCCGATTGGGCCTCATGTCCCTCCCTGGCAGGAAGAACAGGCGCCGATTTTTGGCGCTGCGGGCCATCAGGATGACGCCTTGAGGTAAGTGTCGCCATAAGTTGACCCGGTCATAGCGTCCATCACCCACAAACAAGATCAGTAAAGTCCCGCACCCCAACTCCGCCGGGGCCAACGACGGGCGCGAGGCCTGCGCCTTTTACTCTCCCCGCCGGGCAATGAAAGCCAGCGCCTCTTCCCTGCTGCGCACGTCCCCCGCGGCCTGGGCTTCCCGCAGGGCTTCCAGGGCCTGCCCCACCTGAGGGCCGGGGGAAAGCCCCAACAGCGCCATGACCTCGTCGCCGGAAAGCAGCAGCGGCGGGGCAACCACCTCGTCGTGCTGCTCCCACCACGCGGCCAGCAGCACCCGGGCGGCTTCCAGATGCTGCTGCCAGAGGTCGTGAGGCAGCCGCGGCCCGTAAGCCGCCATGGTTTCGGCCAACACCAGCAGCACGGCATCCACCCCTGCTTCGCCGGCGGAGCGGTAATAACGGTACACCTCCCGACGGGAAGGCAAGGCCTTCGCGGCGGTCAGACGGCGGGCTTCCGCCGCCGCGCGCAGCACGGTTTCCAGACGACG
Organism: Chloroflexota bacterium; assembly: GCA_011322445.1. Classification (NCBI taxonomy): domain Bacteria; kingdom Bacillati; phylum Chloroflexota; species Chloroflexota bacterium. Next base: position 150,236 of record DRMV01000033.1, read on the forward strand.
GGCTTCGGCATTGCTGAGGCGCAGGGCACGGGCACGTTCCGCCGCCAAACGCCCCGCAGCGGCGCCAAACAGCCCCTCCCCGGCGAGGAAGCCGGTGGGGTGGTAAAGCGCCGCGAGCAAGAGCAGCGCCTGCAGGGGCCTCTCAGGGTGACTGCCCGCCGCCAGGTGGGATGCCAGGCGGTAGCGATAGCGGCCAATGCGCACCATCACGTAGCCAAGGGCAAAATCGGCGGCCTTTTCCTGCTCGTAGGCCGGTGCAAGGGCATCCAGCAGGGCGGCAAGGCGTTCAGCAGTGCGCATGGCGTGCTGCCAAGCATCGGCCTGATAGGGCGGGGGCAGCGCCACGCCGTGCAGGCGGGGGAGTTCCGGCAGCAGATAAGGCAGCACGCCGAGGGCATCCAGCGCCTTGAGAGGGGCGGTGGGGTGAGGGCTTTCCAGCATGCGGAAGAGTTCATCGCGCAGGCGCTCGGGGCTGACGTCTTCCAGCAGCGGCACGGCAGCCTGCATCAGGCGGCGCGTGGGGGGCGCAATGCGGAAGCCGAGGGAGGCGGCCAGCCGGGGCCCGCGCAACACCCGCAGAGGGTCGGCCACAAAAGTGGACGGACTGCACGCGCGCAGGATTTTGTCCTTCAGATCGCGCAGGCCGCCGGTGGGGTCGTGCAGGCGGTCAGGGTGGTGCAGCGAGACGGCCAGCGCGTTGACGGTGAAATCGCGGGCGCGCAGGTCGGCTTCCAGGGTGGGGCCGCGGTAGGCCGCCACATCCACCACATAGCGCCCTTCAGGCGTTTCCAGCAGCACGCGGCCGGTGTCTCGCCCGGCATCCAGCGCATAAAAATCGCCGCCGAGGGCATTCGCCAAGCGGCGCGCCAAGCGCAAACCACCGCGGGGCACTACAAGGTCAATATCATGGCTGCGGCGGTTGAGGAAAGCATCGCGCACCGTGCCCCCCACCAGATAAGCCTCGGTTTCCGGGGGGACCACGGCGCGCAGACGAGCGACAATTGCAGGGAATGGCGGGAGCATGGGGGTCAGTCGTCTTCCGGCGGGCGGTAGCGTTCCAGGTCGGGCACCGCGATGAACGGCAGGTTGCGGTAGTATTCGTCCATGTCCAGCCCGTAGCCAAAGACGAATTCGTTGGGAATCACAAAGCCACTGTAGTGGATGGGTACTTCGACTTCACGGCGCTCGGCTTTGTCAAGCAGGGTGCACACCTTGAGGGATTTGGGCTGGCGCAGCGAGAGGATGTTGAGCACCTCGGCGATGGTATGGCCGCTGTCGATGATGTCTTCCACCAGCAACACATGGCGGTTGGTGATGCTGGTTTGCAAGTCCATCGTCAGCCGCACCCGCCCGGCGCTCTGGCGCGCGCCCGCGCCGTAAGAGGAAATCGCCATGAAGTCGATGGCGTGGGGCACGGTGATGTGCTTCATCAGGTCAGTGAGGAACATCACGCCGCCGCGCAGAATGCACACCAGCAACAGTTCTTCGCCGGCGTAATCGCGGCTGATTTCCGCACCCAGTTCGGCGATGCGCGCCATCAGGCGGTCTTCGGGGATCAGAATTTTGGCAAGGAAGTCGTGATAGTCCTGGATGGGCATGGGCAATTCTCGTTGGGGAAGATGGATTCAGCCTGGCAGGGGGAAACCACAAATTTCACAGAGTTCGCAGAAAAATATCCGCCGCTTTCACAAATTTACACCGATTAGACAGGGAGCAAGCGACGGCTCAATTTTCAACACCGGCCGCCTGCAAGGCACGCGCCAGCAGGTCGCCGACATGGAGTTCGCCAGCCCATTGCTGCAGATAATTCAGGTCCAGATCGCCCGCGCGCACTTTCAACACACCGAGTACATCGCGCCACTGGCGCTCGGAAACCTCACCGCCCTGCCGATACCATTCCAGTTTGGAGAGGATGATGTCTTCGGGGCTGGCAAATCTCGCACTGACCTCAGTTTCCAAAGTAAAGGATTGCCTTTGAGCACGTGCCAGTTGGGAACGCAGAAAAGGACGCTGGCGGGGGACAAAAATGTCAACCTTGAACATGGTCTCGCGATGGATAATATTGAAACTGGCATGGCGTCGAATAGCCTCGGCAATCATCCGCTCGTCTATGTAAAATTCGCCTTGCAAAGCAGCCACAAAAGGAGATAGATGTTCAAGTCGCATCTCGGCCACGATGTCCGCGTCTTGGGTGAGACGTATCATACCGTAAAGGATAGAAGCCAACGAGCCGCCAATGAGGTAAGGGACGCCCAGTTGTTCAAACACCCGCGTTACCTTGAGCGTAACTTCCAAAGGCTCATTTTGCATCGGGCAAATCTCCATAAACTTCGTGTGCCAGATCCTCCCCTAAAAGCAAAGCGGCCAACCTACGGCGCAGTTCGGCTTCGGAGGCTTGAGGATAGCGAGCACGCAACCCTGCCAACGCCAATCGTCGGGCAGAGACATTCAATTGCGCCAGCATGTTCATCTTGTGAGTAGGGCTGGCTTGCCGCCAGAGTTCAATCTGCAAAGCCTCTACCTCGGGATCGGTATCCGAATACAGTCCGCTCACGCCTTCGCTCCCAAACAATCTGCCAATTGCCCGAATTTACCCAAGAGATCTGCAAACAATCTGTGCCAATCTGCGTAATCTGCGGTCTTTATTCGCCCAATTTCTCCTCAACCCACCCGGCCACTGCGGCTAAGGCCTCATCCAGCCGCGCGGGGTCTTTGCCGCCAGCCTGGGCTAAGGTGGGCTTGCCGCCGCCGCCGCCGCCCACGAAGCTCGCCACGAATTTCGCCAGTTCGCCCGCGTGCAGGCCCTTTTTCGTCAGCGGCTGGCTCACCGCGGCAATGATGAGCGGGCGTCCGTTGCTCACGGTCGTAAGCACGGCTACGCCTTCGGGGTGTTGCTGGCGGAAGCGGTCGGCCAAGCGGCGCAGGGCATCGGCGTCGGCATCGGGCACGCGCACCGCCAGCACGGGCACGCCCGCCACGTGCGGCGGCTCGGCAATCTGCCGCTCCACCGCGGCTTCAGCCACACGGCGGCGCAAGGCGGTCGCCTCTTTGCGGGCTTCGGTCAGTTCCGCCTGCAAGTGCGCTACCTTTTCGGGCACGCCCTCGGGCGGCGATTTCAGCAGCGCGGCGGCTTCTTCCAGCGCGTCCATGCGCCCGCGGGCAAAGCGGTATGCTCCGCGACCCGTCACGGCTTCAATGCGGCGCACGCCCGCCGCGGCGCTACCCTCGCTCACGATGAAGAACGCGCCGATGTCGGCGGTGCGGCGGGCGTGCGTGCCGCCGCACAGTTCGCGGGAAATCGGCTCCGCGTCGCCGATGGTGATGGTGCGCACAATTTCGCCGTATTTTTCGCCGAAAAGCGCCATCGCGCCCTCGGCAATGGCTTCCTCGCGCTTCTTGAAGGCCACCTGCACGGGGTAATCGGCGGCGATCGCGTCGTTCACCCACTGCTCAATGCGGCGCAACTGCTCGCGGGTCAGGGCTTCGGGGTGAGTGAAGTCAAAGCGCAGGCGGTCGGGAGCGACCAGCGAACCCGCCTGCCGGGCGTGCTCGCCCAAAATCGCGTGCAGGGCGGCGTGCAGCAGGTGGGTCGCGGTGTGGTTGCGCATGATGTCCTTGCGGCGGGAAGCGTCCACCGCGGCAAGGGCAACGTCGCCCACGCGGGGCGTGCCCTTCACCACCTCGCCGATGTGCACAATCAGGCCCGCGGCAGGCTTGCGGGTGTCGGTCACACGGATTTCCCAGCGGGGCTCGGCCACCGAAACAATCGTACCGGTGTCGGAAACCTGACCGCCCGATTCCACATAGAAGCACGTTTCGGGCAGAATCACGCCCACGATGTCGCCTGCGGCCGCGCTTTCCACGGGCTGGTTGTCTTTCATCAGCGCGAGCACCTCGCCCTCCACTTCCAGCGCGCCGTAGGGGTCGTAGCGCACGCCTTCGGGCGGCAGTTTGCCCTCGGCTTGCAGGCGCTCGGCAAGGGCGCGGTAGGCGTCCACGTCGTCTTCCACCAACGGGCCAAAGGCCTTGCCCTTGCCCGAAGCCACGCGGTGCACTTCCATCGCTTTGTGGAAGCCAGCTTCGTCCACGTCCATGCTGTGCTCGCGGGCGATATCGCGGGTGATTTCCAGCGGCAGGCCGTAGGTGGCGTAGAGTTGGAAGGCATCCTCGCCGCCGATGATGCGCTTGCCCTCGGCCTGCAGGCGCGCCATCAGGTCTTCCAGATAAGCGGTGCCGGTTTCCACCGTGCGGGCGAAGCGGACTTCCTCGCGGGTGATGGTTTCCAGAATCGCGTCGCGGTGCTTGACGATTTCGGGGTAAACATGCCCAAAGCGTTCAATCACGGTTTCGGCAACCTGCGCCATGAACGGCTCGGTAAAGCCGATTTTGGCGCCAAAGCGGGCGGCGCGGCGGATGATCATGCGGCAGACATAGTTGCGGCTTTCGTTGCCGGGCACCACGCCGTCGCCGATGAGGAAGGTGGCCGCGCGGGTGTGGTCGGCGACCACGCGGTAGGCGACCAAGTGCTCCTGCCGCTGGGCATCGGTGTGCCCCGCCAGCCGCTGGATGGTATCCATGATGGGCGTGAAAAGGTCGGTGTCGTAGGAATTGTCCACGCCCTGCAAAATCATGGTGATGCGCTCCAGCCCCATGCCGGTATCCACGCCGTGCTTGGGCAGTGGGGAACGGGAGCCGTCCGGCGCCTGATTGAACTGCATGAAGACCAAGTTCCAGATTTCCAAGAAGCGGTCTTCGGGGTTATCGTCCAAGTGGTAGGCAAGTTCCTCGCCGTAAAGTTGGCCGCGCTCGGGGAAGAAATCGTAGTGGATTTCGGAAGTGGGGCCGCAGGGGCCGACGTCGGCCATCTGCCAGAAATTGGTGGCATCGCCCAACCGGGCAACCCGTTCCGCGGGCACGCCCACTTCCTCCACCCAGATGCGGTAGGCTTCGTCGTCGGAATGGTGCACGGTGAAGTACAGCCGCTCGGGGGGGAGGCCGTAAACTTTGGTGAGCAGTTCATACGCCCAGGTGATGGCTTCGCGTTTGAAATAATCGCCGAAGGAAAAATTGCCTAGCATTTCAAAGAAAGTGTGGTGGCGGGGGCTGGGACCGACGTTTTCCAGGTCGTTGTGCTTGCCCGAAACCCGCATACAGCGCTGCACGGTGGTGGCGCGGGTGTAGGGGCGCTTGTCCAGGCCGAGGAAAACGTCTTTGAACTGCACCATGCCGGCGTTGGTGAAAAGCAACGTCTGGTCGCCGCCGGGCACAAGCGAAGAGGAAGGCACGATGGTGTGCCCCTTGGATTCAAAGAATTTGAGGAAGGCGTCGCGAATCTGGTCGCCGGTCATTTTTTTGTCGGGCATGGTGGAACCTCGTGGTTGGAATTGGGAGAATTATACCGCGAGGCCGGGCCTCGCGTCGTCTTCACACACTCACCTTTCGGAAAAGGAAAGAAGGAATATGCTGAATGGTCAGCATCAACCAGCGCCAGCGGGCGGGGGTGTAGATCACCTGCTTGCGCCTGCGGATGGCTTTGGCAATGTCGGCCGCGGCCTGCTCGGGGGAAATCACCCAAAACGCGCCGCCGCCCGCGGCCTGCAGCATGGGCGTATCCACAAAACCGGGCTTGACGGTGAGCACATGCACGCCGTGGCGGCTGAGGCGGTTGCGCAGGCTTTCCAGGTAGTTGGTCAACCCCGCCTTGCTGGCCTGATAAGCCGGGTTTTTCACGCGCCCACGGTCGCCTGCCACGGAGGAAATGCCCACAATGTGCCCTTCGCCCTGGGTCTGGAAATAGGCTGCTGCCTGCCCCAGCCAGGCCACTGCACCCAACAGATTGGTTTCCAGCATCGGGCGGTCTTTGGCGAAATCATATTCATCGGCAGCCACCGGATGCAACACGCCTGCGGCGTACACCACCACGTCCACCCGCCCCATCGCGGCCAGGATGCGCTGGAAAAGGCCGGGGATGGCGTCGTAGTCGGTGACGTCGTGGGGGAAGACGTGAGGGCGCCCGGCATTTCCCGCCGCAGCCACACGCTCGGCCACGGCCTGGAGGGCGTCTTCCCGCCGGGCCAGCAACGCCAGCCGGTAGCCATCGGCAGCAAGGCGGTGTGCCAGGGCAGCGCCAATGCCCGACGACGCGCCAACAATCACCGCCACGGGGGGCGTCAACAAAGGGGAAGTGGAAGTCATAGAGGCTCTCCTGGACTCATGGTTTCGGTTTTCTCAGCCGCCGCGCCCGCCAGCCGTTCCCATGCCTGTTGAGCAAGGGCAGGTACGATTTCGTAGCCCACGCCGTGGCGCCCCAGGTCGCGCGCCGCGAGCAGGGTCGTGCCGCTGCCGAGGAAGGGATCGAGCACGGTTTCGCCCACGAAACTGTAGGCGCGAATCAGGCGGGCAGGCAGGTCGTAAGGGAAGGGCGCAACATGGCTGCGACGGCTGCCGCTGCCTTCCGGTTTCAGCAGCCAGACATCGCTTTTCTTGATTTCCAGCCAGAAAGCCTTGTCGAGCCGTGAGGCTTCCCGCTGCTCAGGGGTGAGGTGGGCATATTTGCGGTAGCCTTTGGGGGCAGGCTTTTCAAATTCCAGGATGAACTCGTGGGCAAAGTTGAGCAGGATGCCACCGGGGTAAGGGTAAGTGCCGAAATGGGCGCGCACCGAGTTGGCCTTGTGCCAGACGATTTCCCGCTTGAAAATGAAACCAATGCTCTCGCAAAGGTCAATGGTCTTGCCCACCAGGTTGAGGGTGCGAAAGGTGCCGTCCTGGCGCACCGGCAGGTTCATCAGGTTGATAAACGCCTTGCGCCCGGGCTGCAGCACCCGATAAACCTCTGCCCACACTTTGCCGATTTCCGCGAGCCAGGTTTCCAGATCGTGGATGTCGCCCAAATTGCCCGGCAACGGCCCGGCAGCGTACATCTTGGCGTCGAAATAAGGCGGCGAAGTGACCATCAAATGCACACTGCCGTCGGCGAGGTGATGCATGTGACGGGCATCGGCCACGAAAATGCGCTGGCGGGTGCCGTTGCCCTCGGCTTCCAGCACTTCCACGGCGGGTGCGGCTTCGCCCGCAGGCCCCGGAAAGCGGCCTTCCTGCACCAGGCGCAGGAGGTCGGCGCGGTCGAAGCGGTGCTGACCGCTGGCAGCGCGGTGAGTCGGCACGATGCCTTCCCGGATGGCAGCCTGCACGGCAGCCACCGGCACGCCCAGTACCCGCGCAGCCTCCCCCACCGAGAGGTAGCGGCGGGCGGCGTAATCTTCCGCAGGGCGGCGCGCATTCATGCACCAATTGTATCATCGCTGCGTCGCCTCTAACACAATGCTAATCTCCCTCTTATACGCTTCTTACACCCCTCGGCTACCCTAAAGACGGCAGAGATATCACCGCCGACGGCCGACGCGCGCCGTGCGGCCGCGGCGTTTCCCAAAGGAGGACCAACCATGAACCTGGAAAAATACACGCAGAAATCGCGTGAAGCCATCTTCGCCGCCCAACGGCTGGCGCAGGAACTCAATCACCAGACCATCGAACCCGCCCACCTGCTGCTGGCGCTGTTGCAGCAGGAAGAAGGCGTGGTGCCGGCCATCGTGACCAAGATCGCGGGCAGCACCGAGGCGCTGCGCAACGACTTGCGCAACGACCTGGAAAACCGCCCCAAGATGTATGGCGCGGCTACCGAAGTTGGGCTTTCCCGCCCGGCAGCTGACGTGCTGGAAGCCGCCGAGCGCTACGCCCGCGGGATGCAGGACGATTACGTCTCCACCGAGCACATCCTGCTCGGCCTGACCGAAAGCGTGGAAGGCCAGCGCCTGCAACGCTATGGCATTACCAAAGACGCCATCCTGAAAGCATTGGTGGAAATCCGCGGCACCCAGCGGGTGACTTCCGAGAACCCCGAAGCCACCTATCAGGCGCTGGAAAAATACGGGCGTGACCTCACCGCCCTCGCCCGCCAGGGCAAACTCGACCCCGTAATTGGCCGCGACGAGGAAATTCGCCGCGTCATCCAGATTCTCTCGCGCCGCACCAAGAACAACCCCGCGCTGGTTGGTGAGCCTGGTGTAGGCAAGACCGCCATCGTGGAAGGCCTCGCCCAGCGCATCGTCAACGGCGACGTGCCCGAAGGCCTGAAACACAAACGCATCATCCAACTCGACATGGGTTCGCTGATTGCCGGGGCGAAATATCGCGGCGAGTTCGAGGAACGCCTGAAAGCCGTGCTCAAGGAAATCGTGGATTCCAACGGCGAAATCATCCTCTTCGTAGACGAAATGCACACGGTGGTCGGCGCGGGCAAGGCCGAGGGCGCAATGGACGCGGGCAACATGCTCAAGCCCATGCTCGCCCGCGGCGAACTCCGCATGATTGGCGCGACCACCTTAGACGAATACCGCAAATACATTGAAAAAGACCCGGCCTTAGAGCGCCGCTTCCAACCTGTGCTGGTGGAAGAACCCAGCGTGGAAGACACCATCAGCATCCTGCGCGGGCTGAAAGAACGTTACGAGGTTTATCACGGCGTGCGCATCACCGACGCCGCGGTGATTGCTGCCGCGACCCTCAGCCACCGCTACATCACCGACCGCTTCCTGCCCGACAAGGCCATCGACCTGATTGACGAAGCGGCGGCCCGCCTGCGCACCGAGATCGATTCCAAGCCTGAAGTGCTCGACGAAATCGAGCGCCAGATTTTGCAACTGGAAATCGAGCGCGAAGCGCTGAAGAAAGAGAAAGACAAGGCTTCCAAAGCCCGTCTGAAAACCATTGAACAGGAACTGGCTGAACTGCAGGAAAAGGCGCAAGCCCTGCGCGCCCGCTGGCAGGCTGAAAAGCAGGCCATCGAAGAACTGCACAGCATCAAAGAGCAAATCGAGCAAACCCGCGTGGAGATCGAACGCGCTGAGCGCCAGGCCGACCTCGAAAAAGTAGCCCGCCTGCGCTATGGCGTGCTGCGCGAACTGGAAGAAAAACTCAAAGCCCAGGAAGAAAAACTCAAACAGTTGCAGGCCGAAGGCTCGCTGCTCAAAGAGGAAGTCGACGCAGAAGAGATCGCCAAAGTGGTCTCCTCGTGGACGGGCATCCCGATTTCCCGCCTGCTGGAAAGCGAGCGCGAGAAACTTCTGCACATGGAAGAACGCCTCCACCAGCGCGTGGTGGGGCAAGACCATGCCATCAAAGCGGTGGCGAACGCGGTACGCCGCGCCCGCGCTGGCCTGCAAGACCCCAACCGCCCCATCGGGTCGTTCATCTTTCTCGGCCCTACGGGCGTGGGCAAAACCGAACTGGCGCGCGCCCTGGCCGAATTCCTGTTCGACGATGAGCACGCGATGATTCGCATCGACATGAGCGAATATCAGGAAAAGCACACCGTCTCGCGGCTCATCGGCGCGCCGCCCGGCTATGTAGGCCATGAGGAAGGCGGCCAACTGACGGAAGCCGTCCGGCGGCGGCCTTACAGCGTGGTGCTCTTCGACGAAATCGAAAAAGCCCACCGCGAGGTCTTCAACGTGCTGCTGCAACTGCTGGACGATGGCCGCCTGACCGACGGCAAAGGCCGCACGGTGGACTTCCGCAACACCATCGTGATCATGACCAGCAACCTGGGCAGCGAACTGTGGCTGGAAGGCCATCGCGAGATTCCGCGCGACGAGATCAACCGCATCCTGCAACGGCACTTCCGCCCTGAGTTCCTCAACCGCATTGACGATATCATCGTCTTCCACCCGCTCACCAAGGAAGATTTGGTGAAAATCGTGGACATCCAACTGCGCCGCATGGCACAGCTGCTGGAAGACCGCGGCTTCAAACTGGAAGTCACCGATGCGGCGAAAGAATACCTGGCCGAAGTGGGCTACGACCCCGACTTTGGCGCCCGCCCGCTCAAACGCGCCATCCAGCGCGAACTGCAAGACCCGTTAGCGATGCAGATCCTTGCGGGCGAGTTCAAGGAAGGCGACACCATCCGGGTGGATCGCGGCCCCGAAGGGCTGACCTTCACCGCCGTGGCCGAAGCCGAGGTGGTGGCGTAAAGTCAAAGACTTCCGAGGTTTCCCAACCTCGGAAGTCTTTTTTTGTCGGGAAACACGGCCACCTGTGCCGCAACGGTACCGGAGCGCCTCTGTTCAGAATCCGGTATACCTTCAACGGCCCCCACGCGCCCGCCTCACGGCGTGGTGGGGAGCACCCGCAACACACCGTAGGTGTACTGCTTGTCAATGATGGTTATCACCACGTCGGCGTGCCATCGCCTGCCATCGGGGGCAGTGTAAGTAGCCTGGAGCCAATAACCCACGTCGCCCAGCGCCCCCTGGCCGGTAATTTGCCACTTCTTCGACTGCAATTGCCCGGCAAAGGCCTTGCCCTGGGCAAGGGGGGAAAGGTCAGCCCACCAGGACGAATAAGCGACATAGCCCCTGGAAAAACCCTCGTTCCCAAGGAGGCTCAACCCACCGCCGGATTCCTGAACTTTGGAACCCAAAACGAGTTGCACGATCGGCGCCGAATGAGCCTGCGCCCGATCATGCCACGGGCCGCCCGACAGGCAAGCATGGCCGGTCGTCGCAAACTCCCACTGCACGCGGGTGTGCCCCGAGGGGATTTCTGCGTAATTTGCCATCAGGGAAGCGCTTCCCGCGCCGCAAAACAGGTCAAAGTGCACCGGAGGGGAAGGGGGAACAAAACCCACCTCATCGGCTTCCGTCTGGGGGAACGGTGTGGCCTTCCACCCTGCAGCGGAAAGCAGGTTGCCGAGCGCGCTTTTGGCCTGGGCCGGGCTTTGCGGCACGCTGAAAACCATCTTCCACGACTTGCTGCCGTCCGGATAAACGGTCTTCTGGACCTGCCGCCATGTCGCCTCGGGCGGCTTGGGCACTCCCTGCGGCCAGGAGGAAGGCGCAGTCGCAACCCAAACCTCCCGCGGCCTGGCGAAGTAAGGGTCCCAGTGGCTCAGTGCGAGGGCACGGCGCAAGGCAAGCACATCATCGGTGCGGCCGTGGAGCACAGGGGACGCAAGCCGAGGCGGAGCACTCGGCTGCGTACCGACGACGCCGTTCCACAACCACACATCAAAGAGAGGGGCTTTGCCCACCACAAGGAGCATTGCGTTGGGCAAAGACGCGTCCTTTTTGGAAGCCCGAATGACCGCGGCTTCCCCTTCGTTCATCTTTGCCTGGGCCTGCGTGAGGATTTGCCACCCTTGCGCACTGAGTTGCTGGCTGAAACCGCCGACCAGCGCAGCAATGCCCTGGGGGCTGGAAAACCGCCGCTTGAAGACCCATTCACCCGGGCCGCCGCTGCTCCCTTCGCCCTCCACGGCGCGAGTGCCTTCCGGCGCCTGCAGGGCGGGTGCATCTTTCGGGGGCTGCACAATCAGAGGGGAAGGCTCACAGGGCATCCCCTCCCCTTTCTCCCTCGGCCGATAATTCACGCTGGCAATGGCATGGTCGGCACCAACGGCAGTGACGATAAAATCGACCTCCTTGTCTTCGGAAGGGGAACACCAGCGAATTTCCGCTGTCTGCGCGCCGAGCACCCCGCTTTCGGACGGCGCCTGTTTCCAGCCCTGCTGCTGCAACAGGGCTTGATAGGCTTCCTTCCACGCATCGGCAGCCTGGGGAATATCCAAATACAGGCTCCATCCATCGCCGTAAGGCATGGATGCCCGCGTGGCAAGCACCAACCACCCTTCTTGCGGCCAGGGCACATCAATGGGCAGAGCCTCAGGCCACGCCGCCACCCAGACTTCCTCAACGTAGCGAAGGCTTCCCTGAAGCGCCTGCCGCAAGGCAGCGGGGTTATCCAACGCGCCGTGAAGCGCGGGAAGAGGCGGGGAATCCCATGGCAGGGTCGCATCTTTGGGCAGCGGCGGGAAAGGGCGAGGCGCCGTGGGGCTGGGCTGCGGCGTAGGGGTTGGAGGAACAGCGGACGTGGCCGAAGGCACGGGCGAAGGGCGCACCGTAGCCGCGGCCATGGGCAAGCCGGTGGGTGAAGGAGAAGCCTGCGGCGCAGCCTGGCAGGCAGCCATGACAACGGCCAGCACACCCGAAAGGACAAACAACAAGAAGAGAACACGCTTTGGGAATCTCATTTGAGCCTCCTCAATAGGGAACGGGGAGAGGAGCCACAAATTGGTGAATGAAGAAGGGCATCAGTGCATCACCATCCCCCCCTCACCTGCCTCGGGAAAGTGCGCTATTGGCATTCTACCACAACCCACCTGCCGGAGAAAAAGGCCACAAAGTGCCCCGCCTCCATGTTACAATTATTTCATGGCCACCCAACCACGCATTGTCTTCATGGGTTCCCCCGAATTTGCCGTGCCCACGCTGCAGGCGCTGGCAGAAGTCTACCCCGTGGTGGGCGTCGTGACCCAGCCCGACAAACCCGCCGGGCGCGGCCGCAAGCCCACCCCCCCGCCGGTCAAGCGCGTTGCCGAGGCCCTGGGCCTGCCCGTGATGCAGCCCCGCCGCCTGCGCGCCCCCGAAGCCTACGAACAACTGGCCGCCTGGCAGCCCGACCTCATCGTCGTAGCCGCTTACGGCCAGATTTTACGCCCCAACGTCCTTGCCCTGCCTCGCTACGGCTGCATCAACGTCCACGCCTCGCTGCTTCCCCGCTGGCGCGGCGCTTCCCCCATCCAGCACGCCATCCTCCACGGCGACGCCGAAACCGGCATCACCATCATGCTGATGGACGAAGGCATGGACACCGGCCCCATCCTCACCCAGGAAGCCCTGCCCATCGCCCCCGACGACACCGCGGGCACACTGAGCGCCAAACTTTCCCAACTTGGCGCCCGCCTGCTGCTGGAAACTTTGCCCGGCTACCTGGAAGGCCGCATCCGCCCCCGCCCGCAGCCCGAGGAAGGCGTGACCTACGCCCCCTTGCTGAAAAAAGCCGACGGCGAACTGGATTTCACCCAACCTGCGGAAGCCCTGGCGCGGCGGGTACGCGCCTTCAACCCCTGGCCGGGCGCCTTCACCGTTTGGAAAGACCGCCCCCTGAAAATTCACCGCGCCCACGCTGCGCCGTTAGCCTCGCCCGGCGCAGGCGTGCGGTTGATTGTGGAGGGACGGCCTGCCATCGGCACGGGCGAAGGCGTGCTGGTGCTGGACGAAGTACAGCCGGCGGGCAAAAAACCCATGCCGGGGGAAGTTTTCCTGCGCGGTGCTCGCGGCTGGGAAGAATAAAAAAAGCCATTGCTTACCAGACATGCAAAACAAAACCGCCGGGCCTACAAGGCTCGGCGGTTTTTCTGCGCCCCCGGCGCGACTCGAACGCGCAACCTACGGATTCGAAGTCCGGCGCTCTGTCCATTGAGCTACGGGGGCAACGGTCAAATTATACCATCACCATCACTCGCCTGCCTGCGCCCGCAACTGCGCCAGGGCTTCGCGATAGGCGTCGGCATCGGGTGGCTCTAACGCCAAAATTGTCTCGACCGCACGGATGGCATCTTCCACCTGCCCGCTATCTAAGAATTTCTCGCCCGCGGTGTCGTAGGCACGAATGGCTTCCTGCTTCTGCCCCAACGCCGCGTATACCTGCCCCAGCCGCAAGTCGATGTCGCCCACGTTCGGATGGGCTTCACGCAGGTCGTTGAGCAAAGTCAGCACCTGGGCCAGATCGTCGTTGCGGCGCAGGTAACGAATGTAATCATCCAGTTCGGCCATCGCCTGCCTGACACGCCCCAGTTTGAGTTGCAAATCAATCAGTTTGGCGCGCACTTCCCGGTCTTCCGGCTCTAACGTGCGGATCTGCTCGTACATCAGGGCCGCCTGACGCCAATCCAGTTGCTGTTCAGCCAGGTCGGCCAACTGCCGCAAGATCTGGCGCTGCCACACCTGCCCTTTCGGCAAGCGTTGGGCCAGTTTCAGGGCGCGTTCGTAGGCCTGGCGCGCCTTTTGAAGTTCCGCCAGTTGATAGTGGGCGTCGGCCATCTGCATGTAATGGGCAATGGCTTCTTCCAGTTTGTTCTGGCGCACCAACGCTTCGATCAGGCGGGCATGGGCTTCCACATGGGTGGGATTGAGTTCCAGTACCTTGCGGTAGAGATTCACCGCCTGGTCAGCGTTGCCACGGGCCAGATAGGTGCGCGCCACGGCGAGGTATTTTTCCTCGGCCACGTCGGTCATGCCACGCTCGGCCAAAATATCAGCCATCAAAATATGCAACGGCAGATAAGCGGGTGCATAGGCAAGCGCCAGTTGGGCTTCTTCCAACGCCGCGCCCCACGCCCCTCGATCCAGCAGGTTATGGATGGTGGTGAGGGCTTCCACGATGCGACCACTTTGGGCTTCCATCAACATATCGGCGAGAGGCAACAGCCCTGCGGCCTGTTTTTCTTGCATGAGCTGCTGGCGCGCCTGCGCTACCTGCTGCTGCCAGTCGGGTCGGGAAAGCAGTTGCTCGACGTTATCTGCAATGCGGGCCACCACTTCCTCGTCCACGTCGCTGCTGACCTGGGCAATGAGCGGTTCGTAAAGATGGCCTAACGCGTCGGCCTGTTCTGGCGGCGCGACGCTCATATCGGCCAGGCGCAGGGCTTCGAGGTAATGCTGTGCGGCCTCGGCTTGCTTGCCGAGTTTGCGGTGGGCGCGTGCGGCCAGCAGGTGGCTCGCAAGGGCAAAATCAGGGTGCGCCATCGATTTTTGCAAATAACGCAGCGCCTCGTCGGGTTCGCCGGTTTCCAGCAGCAGGAAGCCCAGGTCAAAATAGGCCGCGGCGTGGTCAAGGCCTGCCGAAATGGCACGGCGCAGTTCTTCCGCAGCCTGGGCATAATTACCGCGAGTTTGTTCATCCACCACCTGGCCGAGCAGCAACAGGATACGGCTGCGCTGCTGCCGGCGCGCTGTGGGGCTGGTCAACCCCTGCATCAACGCATCCAGGCTGGTATGCCCGCGCGAGCCCCCCGCGCTTTCCTGCCCTTCGGCCTGCTCAAACAGCACTTCGGCCAGGCGGGTCAAGGCGCGGCGTTGGGCACGGGTGATGGGGTCTGCCGGAGGCTCTTTCTCGTCGTCGGTGTCTGCTGCTTCTGCCGCAGCCTGCGCGGTGGCTTCCCGAATTTTCGCCATGCGCAAGGGGTTAGTGCCACCTCGCGGGCGATGCGGCAAAGCAAGCAAAGTGCCCGTTTTGAGGGCCGCCAGCGCCTGCCGCACCTTAGGGTCGTTGGGCACCAGCGTCGCTGCCCGCTGCACCGCTCGGGTGGCTTCCTGCACCTTGCCCTGCCGCTGCAACAACGCCGCCACCGCCAGATATTCCTCCACAGCACGGTCCAGTTGCTTCAAACGATCGTAAATCAGTGCCAGGTGCGTATGAGCAGTCAAGTTTTCGGGGTCCAGCCGCAACACCCGCAGGTAATTATCCACCCCCCGCTTGGCCTCACCGCGACGCATGAACCGGTCGGCCGCCTGCAAAGCCGCCTGCACAGCGCGGCGCAAATGCCCCTGGCGCTCATAAATCTGCGCCATTTTTTCCCAGGGCACGGGGTCTTGCGGTGTCACCTTGGCCGCCTGCCCGTAAGCCTGCAAAGCGCCGTCGTAGTCATGGAGTTCAAAAAGCGCCAACCCCAAACTGGTCAGGGCCTGGTAATCATTGGGTTTGACCTCGAGGGCTTTGCGATAATGCTTCGCGGCGCGTTCCCATTCCAAATCCCACGCTGCGGAATGGCCAGCGTTCATACTCTCGTGGTACAGTTTTTCTGTATCGACCATGTTGCCTCCCCGGAAAGCGGCAGAAACGCTGCCGCATGGCGGCTCACACCCTCACAGGTGCCTGCCCAGCGCAGCGGCGAAGCACACACGTTGCGCCGCTTCCGCAGAAAACGCCCACCCCTCTCTTGCGCCCCGCCGCTGGGAAAGCCTGATTCGCGCGGGCGGGCGACGGCAGGCGTTATGAATGGCTGTTCAAGGCTTCGCGAGGTCGTCTCTCAGACCAAGGTTACCCTATTTTAGCAGATTTTCAAAGCATTCTGCCGCCCCTCACCCACGCATCCCCGTCCCGGCCCCGCGTGGCACACCAGGTCAGCCCCGCCAGCAACATCGCAGGCAGCGGCAAATACATCCAGAGGCTTTGCAACGGCTGGCCGTGTTGCCACGTCAGGGTCGCCAGGAACACCCACCAAAGCCCACCCCAAACCAGCCCCAACGCCAGCGAAACAGCGGCTATACGAATGCGAGGACGGCTTTTACGGAAAAGCAAAGCCAGCCATGCCACCAACGGCAAGAACAAAATCAAAAAGTTGCCGGGGTCGGTCGCGATCCCAATCCACTGGCTGGCAACCAGGGTCAGGTTATACGCCAGCAGCGGGAAGGCTTCGTGCCGGCTGCGCCACCACGCCCAGGCCAGCACGGCGCTCAACGCCGCCGTGACGCCCGCCCCCAGCCAGCGCCCGGCTACCGGGAACCATGCCCGCAACGCCGCCTGCAGGCTATTCGGCGGGGTGTATGAAGGATAGCGCAAGACCTCGCGCAGTTCCTCCAGCGGCCATCGCGGCAGCCACGCCATGCTCAACCCCATCAACACAACCAGCGTTCCCCCCAGCCCCCCCAACAGCCGCCAGCGGCGGCGGGAAAGCCCCCAAAACACGGCAAACGCCACCGGCAGCAAGGCCAGTTGCGGCTTGATGGTCGCCAGCGCCAGCAAAACGCCAGCCGCAGTCTCCCGCTTATTGCGCCAGGCCCATGCTGCACCGGTGAGGAAGGCAGCCACCCAAACCACGGCATTGCCGTTGATCACGGCCCGCACCGCTTCATACCACGTCAATGTAAAGACTACCAACAGCGCCAGCAGCCACGGCGGTGGTTTCCAGCGGACGACTGCCAAGGCCATCCCCAACATCACCACCAGCAGCACTTCCAGCACGGCGTTCCACACCCCGCGTGCGAGCGCGTAGTCGTCCACCAGGGCAAAAGGGGCAACCAGGCCGCAGGCGTAAAGAGGGTAAACCAGCCGCATTTGCCCTTCTTCCCCCCGCGCCGGGCGCCCATAGGCCAGCCGTTGGGCTTCGAGGGCCACGGCGTCGCTGTAGGGGTCACGGCCTTCCAAAAGCCAGGCGCGCGCCGCTACCCAATACACCATGAAATCATTGCCGCCGGGGTGCTGGCGGGCAAAACGCACATTGCCCCACACCAGCAGCAGCATCAGCAGCAACGCCAGAACGAACCAGGCTCCGCGTCGGGCCCAACGCCTTTCCACCGGCTAAAACCCCACCATCTGCAATGGCACTGGCGTAAACACCAACACCAACAACACCATGCCAAAAACAGCAATCGCCTTGCGCCGGCGGTCCAGCGGGGTAATCTGGTCCAGCGGCTCGGCGTAACGCCGCCCCAAAAAGAGCAACAGGAACGCCCACAGCCACCAGCCTTCCCACACAAAGCCGAGCAGCAAAAGCACGCCCATGAACGGCCAGAAAATGCGGCGGGCCTTGTCGCCCAGCAAGGCATAAAGCACGTGACCGCCGTCCAACGTGCCCAGCGGGATGAGATTGAGCGCCGTCACCAGGAAGCCCGCCCAGCCAGCCCATGCAACCGGATGCAGCATGACATCTTGCCCACCCAAGGGCAACGGATGGCCGGTAAAGAAGAACTTCAGCCAATAAGCCAGCGGCGAAAGGTTGCCATAGTGTGCGGGTGCAGGTAACCACTTGCCGAAAACCACCCATTTGGCGAGCAAATACAAGATGGAATTGCCTTCCAACATCAAGCCACCGCCGTGAGGCAACCAGGTGGGCAAAGGCTCGACGTGCGAAAGGCTCAACCCCAACAGCATCACCGGCACAGCCACGACCATCCCCGCCAACGGCCCTGCAATGCCAATGTCGAGCAGCACGCGGCGGTTGCGCGGTGGCGCTTTCAGGCTAATGAACGCCCCCAAGGTGCCAAACAGGCTAAAGGGAAAAGGCAGAAAATAGGGCAGCGTGACAGCCGTGCCGTGACGACGGGCAGCGAGGTAATGTCCAAACTCGTGGAAGAGCAAAATCGCCATCAGGCTGACGGTAAACGCCAGGCCGCCACCCAGGGCCTTCCGCAAAGCAGGCAAAGCGCCAGGGCCGAAATCGGCCGGGCCCTGATAGGCATACGACACACCGGCCGCAAACACGCTCAACACCGTAAGCACGAACAGCACCGCGTTCCACACCACCCGCGAAGGCTGCGGGCGCAGCAGGCCGGGCACCAGCAGCACCTCATGCCGGCTTTCCCGCCCAAAACGAAACAGCGGGGTAATTTCATAGGGCTGCAAGGCGGCCTCCAGCCGGTTATAAGCGGCCTCGGTATCGCCCAACACCTCACCCCGGAACCGCGCCAGCCAGCCGCGGCGTTGAGGGTCGCCCCAGGTAATGCTTTCCACCCGCATCACCCGGGCCACTAACGACGTCAAAACTTCCTGCTGCGAAAAAGGGGCCTCTGTGAACATCGTTCCTCCATCACCGAAGTGGTTTTAAGCATACCCGAAGGCCGCACCCAACGCAAGCGCCACACAGGGAACCTGGCCCGCCAACACAAAAGCCCCGCCGCAAGACGGGGCGTTGGGCGCTGTGGGCCCAGCAGGATTCGAACCTGCGACCAAGCGGTTATGAGCCGCCTGCTCTCACCGCTGAGCTATGGGCCCGGCAAAACGATAGCCGCCTCCGGTGGCCATCGGCACCGGGCGGCCACAGAGCGGGCGACGGGACTCGAACCCGCGAGTGACGGCTTGGAAGGCCGTTGCCTTACCACTTGGCGACGCCCGCATGAGATACACCTATTCTACCCACCCCACGCCTGCCGGTCAAGCCCCAACAGCCGCCACCACTTTTTACAAGGTGTTTACATCGCCATAATCCTCCCCTTACACCCGCGGGCTATGATAAAAGCGTTCTGACAAACCCCTCAACAGGAGGTTCCCCATGTTCAAGAAAAGTGTGTTCGGCTGGTTTTTAGCCCTGGCTCTTGCCCTGGTGGCGACCGTGGGCGCTTTCGCCGCGACCAGCAACGAAGGCACGCCACCTCCCGACCCCATTGCCCGCCCGGCGCGCCACATTGGGCAGGTCACGGCCGTCGGCGACAACACCTTCACCCTCAAACTGCTGGACGGTAAAACCGTGCAGATCGCCGTAGATGACGACACCCGCTTCCGCAAGGCTGGCGGTGGCGAGGCTTCTTTTGCCGACATCACGGTGGGGCGCTGGGTTGCTGGCGCTGTGAAACCGCCGCAGGAAGGCGAGGAAGGCGTTTTGCGCGCCCGGGTGGTGATTATCTTACCCGAAGATTTTGACCCCACCCGCTTGAAAAACATTCACCGCTACCCCGGCAAAGTGAGCACCGTTGGCAACGACAGCCTCACCATCCAGACCCGCGACGGGCAATCCCTCACCTTCGCCGTCACCGACCAGACCCGCTTCCGCAGCCGCGACGGCGCAGTGAAGGGCCTCGATGACCTCAAGCCCGAGATGCCCGTCCTCGTCATTGCCAAAGACGACAACGGCCAACTCACCGCCCTTGCCATCCTCGCCGGGGAACCTGAACGCCGCGGTGAGCGCCACATCGGCAAAGTCACCGCGGTGGGCAACGACAGCCTCACCATCCAGACCCGCGACGGGCAATCCCTCACCTTCGCCGTCACCGACCAGACCCGCTTCCGCAGCCGCGACGGCGCAGTGAAGAGCCTCGATGACCTCAAGCCCGAGATGCCCGTCCTCGTCATCGCCAAAGACGACAACGGCCAACTCACGGCCCTCGCGGTCTTCGCCGGGGAACCTGAACGCCGCGGTGAGCGTCACATCGGCAAAGTCACCGCGGTGGGCAACGACAGCCTCACCATCCAGACCCGCGACGGGCAATCCCTCACCTTCGCCGTCACCGACCAGACCCGCTTCCGCAGCCGCGATGGCGCAGTGAAGGGCCTCGATGACCTCAAGCCCGAGATGCCCGTCCTCGTCATTGCCAAAGACGACAACGGCCAACTCACCGCCCTCGCGGTCTTCGCAGGCCGCCCTCCTCAACCCGGCATCATGCCTGAACGCCCTGGCTGGCCCGGCCGTCCCGGCGATCAGCCGCCTGCCGCCGCCCCGCGCGGGTAAATTCTCTCCCCTGCTTCAAGCGAACAGCCCTGCACCTCGAGGTGCAGGGCTGTGGCCGTTTTAGAGAAACGGTTGCCAGCAAAAAGGTTCAACTTACCCGCGTGACATACGCCCCGGTGCGGGTATCCACCCGAATGATATCGCCCTGCTTGACAAAGGCCGGCACCTGCACTTCCAGCCCGGTCTCCGTCACCACCTTCTTGGTCACGCCGGTCGCCGTATCGCCGCGCACCGCCACTTCTGCCTGCACCACTTCCATGTCCACCGTGATGGGGAATTCCACCGTCAGCGGCTCGCTTTGGTAAAAGGTCAGTTTGACTTCCATGCCATCCTTGAGGAACCTGGCATCATCCCCCAGCACCTTTGCCGGAATGGCGAACTGCTCGAACGTCTCGTTGTCCATAAAATGGTAAAACTCGCCGTCGGTGTAGAGATACTGGGCATTGTGGTGGTCTAACTGCACATCTTGCACCTGGTTGCCGGAAGGGAAAGTGCGGTCAATAATCGCGCCGGAGCGCAAGTCACGCGCCTTGACACGAATCGTCGCCTTGCCCCGACCAGGCTTGTGGTGATGATAATCCAGCACCCGATAAAGGTTGCCGTCCAGTTCAAAAATGACACCCTTGCGCAAATCGTTCACATCGATCATTGTCTCATCTCCCAAATTGAGGTAGAGAAATTATACCAAACTCCGCTGCTTGCGATGCGTGGAAGGCCATGCTAAGATAAGGCATCCCCGCTGGGGGAACCCATTCATTCGGAGGCCGTCCATGCCCAAAAAGCACTTGCTGCCCCGCATTGCCCGCACCACCCTGATGCTCACCGCCCTCTTTGCGGTGGACAAAGTGCTGGCCTTCACCCGCCAGATCATCATCGGCCATGAATTCGGCCTCTCGGCCTCTCTGGACGCCTTCAACGCGGCCAACAACCTGCCCGACCTGCTGTTTGCGCTCATTTCGGGCGGCGCGCTGGCCATGGCTTTCATTCCAGTGCTCTCCGAATACCGCACTACGCGCGGCCGCGACGCCCTGTGGGAATTGTTTTCCCGCATCGCCAACCTGGCCTTCCTGACCACGGCGGCGCTGGCCGTGCTCATTGCCATTTTCGCCCTGCCGCTCATCCG
This sequence comes from Chloroflexota bacterium, assembly GCA_011322445.1. Lineage (NCBI taxonomy): Bacteria > Bacillati > Chloroflexota > Chloroflexota bacterium. The sequence goes on from DRMV01000033.1 coordinate 171,421, forward strand.
CTGGGAATTCGGCATTGCCCCCCACTTCACCCCCGCCCAACAGCGGCTGGCGGCCTCGTTGATGCGGCTCGACCTCATCGGCACGGTCATCTTTTCCCTCAGCGGCCTGGTCACCGCCGGTTTGCAAGCCAACCAGCACTTCTTCCTGCCCGCGGTGGCCCCGCTGATGTATAACCTGGGGCAAATTTTCGGCGCGGCGGTGCTGGCCCCCGAAAAAGGGCTGTCGCTGGGTCCGGTCCACCTGCCCGGCTTCGGTTTCGGCATTCACGGCCTGGTGTATGGCGTGCTCATCGGGGCGGTGCTGCACCTGGGGGTGCAAATTCCCGCGCTGGTGCGCTACGGCTTCCGCTGGCACGCGCTCATCGGGCTGCGGCATCCGGGTGTGGTCAAGGTACTGCGCCTGATGGGCCCGCGCGTACTGACCATGTTCTTCATCCAACTGGTGTTTCTGGCGCGCGACAACCTGGCTTCACGGGTAGGCACCGGCGCGGTCAGCGCGCTGGCTTACGGCTGGTTCATCATGCAGGTGCCAGAAACCCTTCTGGGCACGGCGCTGGGGCTGGTGCTGCTGCCCACGCTTTCCGAACAAATCGCCCGCGGCGATTGGAAAGCCTTTGCCGCCACCTTCAACCGAGGCGTGCAGGGGCTTTTAGGGCTTACCCTGCCCATTGCAGCGGTGCTGGCCGTGGCGTTACCCGGCCTGCTGCCGGTGTTGGGGTTAGGGGCCGCAGGCACCCAGCTGGTGGTGTGGACGACCCGCGCCTATCTGCTCGGCCTGGCGGGGCACAGCCTGCTGGAACTCGCGACGCGCGGCTTTTATGCACAGCAAGACGCCAAAACGCCCCTGCTGGCTTCCGCGCTCAACAGCGCGGCCTACATTGGGTTGGGGGTGCTGGCAATCCTTTCTGGCAAGAACCTGGGCGCAGAAGGCACGCTGTTCGGCGCGACGGGCATTGGCCTGGCGAACGCCATCGCCTTCACCACGGAGGCTACGCTGCTCTTCTTCCTGCTCCACCGGCGGCGCCGCGAAGTGCCCGCCTTCGACAGTGCGCCGCGTGATGCTTTGCTGGGTGCGCTGGCAGGCGGGTTGGTGGGGGCTGCGGTCATGGCTTATGCACCCGCTCCGCTACTGGCCCGCGGCCTGGCCGCTTCGGCATTAGGGGCGCTGGCAGCATTGCCGTTCATTTGGAAAGAGGGCAAAGCCCTGCTGAGCTGGTAAAAAAAGACCTGACAGGTTTCAAAAAACCCGTCAGGTCTGCGCTGCATCCTGCAACCTGCATCCTGCAACCTGCAACCTGCATCTTGCATCACGCACCCTGCAACCTGCTTACACCTGCACGGCCTCCGGCTGCGGTGCCTGACTGCCCGCCATCAGCAACCCAAGTTCGGTGCGCTCCGCTTTCTCTGCATCCAACACAGCCACAATCTTGCCGTGATACATAACCGCTATCCGGTCGGCCAGCGACATGATTTCATCAAGTTCGGCAGAAATCAATAACACCGCTGCGCCCTGGTCGCGCATCTGGATGATGCGCTTGTGAATGTACTCAATCGAGCCAACATCCAGGCCGCGCGTCGGCTGATTAGCAACCAGCAGTTTGAGGGGGCGGCTGAACTCACGAGCCACGATCACCTTTTGCTGATTGCCGCCAGAAAGCGAGCCTGCTGTGGTAAAAATGCTCGGTGTACGCACGTCGAACTGCTCGACCAGCCGGTGGGCGTTTTCAATCACCGCCGCCTGATTGCGCTGCATTCCTTTGGCAAAAGGCGGTTTGTAGTAAGTGCACAGCACCAGGTTGTCGGCAATGGTGTAAGAAAGCACCAGGCCATGCTTCTGCCGGTCTTCGGGGATGTGACCCATCCCATGCTCGATAAGGAAGCGCGGGGCACGCGGCGGCACGGCGTGTCCGCCCAAAAGCACTTTACCATCCCGAATGTGGCGCAAGCCGGTAATGGCTTCCACTAACTCGGTCTGGCCATTGCCCTGCACACCAGCAATTCCCAGAATCTCGCCAGCGCGCACCTCCAGGTTCACGCCATCCACGGCAAGCAGGCCGCGCTCGTCTTCTACCTTCAGGTCGCGCACCTCTAACACCACGTCGCCGGGGTTGGCAGGGCCTTTGTCCACCTGGAGCACGACTTCCCGCCCCACCATCATGGCCGCCAGCCCTTGCTCGTTGGTTTCCTGGGGGGTCGTCGTGCCGACGACCTTGCCGCGGCGCATCACCGTGATGTGATCGGCAATTTCCATCACCTCTTTGAGTTTGTGGGTGATGAAAATAATCGAAACGCCGCGCTCGGTCAGTTGGCGCATGATCACAAAAAGTTCTTCGACTTCCTGGGGGGTCAACACCGCCGTCGGCTCATCCAGCACCAGCACCTTAGCCTCGCGATAAAGCGCCTTGAGAATTTCCACGCGCTGCTGCACGCCCACGGGCAGGTCTTCCACCACCGCGTCGGGGTCAACTTCCAGCCCATACTGGCCAGAAAGCCGCTGCACAGCCTCACGCGCCGCCTTCAGGTCCAGCGACCAGCCCTTCGTAGGCTCTGCGCCCAAAATCAGGTTCTCGGCCACCGTAAACACCGGCACCAACATGAAGTGCTGGTGCACCATCCCAATACCCAGCCGAATGGCGTCGTGAGGGCTATCGATGGTCACCTTCTGGCCGTCCACGAAAATTTCGCCCTCGTCGGGATGGTAAAGGCCGTAGATAATGTTCATCAGCGTGGTCTTGCCCGCGCCGTTCTCGCCCAGCAAGGCATGCACTTCACCCTTGCGCAGGCTGAAATTGACATGGTCGTTTGCCAAAACGCCGGGGAAGCGTTTGACGATGTTGCGGACTTCCAAAGCCATTTCGCTCATAGGTTGCTCCCAAAAGCGTTGCCGGAAAGCGCCACTGCGCCCCGATTAGCCTTCTTTCTCGTAGGGAATACCATCGGCCGCGGGGGGACGCGCCCGCCCCACAAAGCCCGCCAGCACGATAATGGTCAACAGGTAAGGCAACATCCCGATGAACTGGGGAGGGATGTTAATTTCGCCGCCGAACTGCAACTGGGTTTGCAACGCCGTTGCGAAGCCAAAGAGCAGCGCCGCCCCCCACGAGCCCAAAGGCGTCCACTTGCCGAAAATCATCACGGCCAAGGCCACAAAGCCGCGCCCGTTGGTCATGGAACGCTCGAATGAGCCCACGGCTTCCAGTGAAAGGTAGGCCCCGGCCAACCCGGCCAACGCCCCGCCAACCACGACGTTGACGTAACGCACCAGGTAAACATCAATGCCCAGGGTGTCGGCCGCTCGCGGGTGCTCGCCCACCGCCCGGGTGCGCAACCCCCACGGGGTGTAGAACAGCACATAGTGCACCACAAAGACCAGGACAATCGACGCATAGGTAATCGGCGGGTTATTGAACAGCACCGGCCCAATGAGCGGAATTTTCGCCAATGGTCCCAAGGGAATGGGGTTAAGTTTGCCGTGGCCGCTCAAACCGACCTTGTAGAAATAGCCCGTCAGCCCAATGGCAAGGATATTGATGACAGTGCCACCGATGATCTGGTCAATTTTCAACGTAACCGACATAAAGGCCAGCAGCAGCCCCATCAGTGCGCCAATGAGAATGCCCGCCGTGACGCCCAGCAGCAGGTTGCCGGTGTAAACATTGACCAGGAAAGCAACAAAAGCCGCCATCAGCATCTGGCCTTCGATACCGATGTTGATCACCGCGGCGCGCTCGCCCATCAAACCACACAGCGCGCCCAGCACCAAGGGCACCGACTGGCGCAGCGTCGAGGCCAAAACTGCCTCGGTGACCTGCGGTGTGCGGGCATAGTAGTAAAAGATCACCCCCATGATCACCACAGCCGTTGTCAGCCCAATGCCCCAGCGCTTCCAAAACAGTTTCCAGTTTGCAAACGATGCCGGTGTATTCATACTTCACCTCAATGGGAACCCCAGCCTGTGCTGAGCGTAATCTTTTCACCTTCCTCGGCAGCCCGCATTCGCAACAGCCAGCGCACAATCATATCGGCTGCCACAAAGAAGAGCATCAACGCCTGTACCACGTCGGTGATTTCCTGCGCCACATGCGCTTTGAACTGCATTTGGTTAGAGCCTGCTCGCATTGCGCCCAGAAGCAGCGCCGCGGGAATCACACCAAAGGGGTCGGTCTTGCCCAAGAGGGCCACGGTGATGCCGTCAAAGCCCAAATTGGCGTTGAAACCGGGTTCATAACGCCCCACCACGCCCTGGGTTTCCACCGCGCCGCCAATGCCGGCGAACAGGGCGCTGATGACCATCGTCAAAATGATGGTACGGGCGACTTTCATGCCCGCATAGCGCGCGGCGTGCGGGTTCTGCCCTACCGTGCGGATTTCAAACCCCAGCGTGGTGCGCTGGAGAATCCACCACGCCACCGCCGCAGCCACCACCGCCAGCACAAAGCCAAATGGCATCCACCCCCAGGTAGGCAATTTCGCCGAATCCAAAATTTGGGGCGTGCGGGCGATGATGTTGCCCGGCGTGCGGTCTTTCAAAGGCCCGTTGGCGAGGTAATCGGTGAACCCCATCGCGACATAGTTCAACATGATGGTGGTGATGACTTCGTGTGCGCCGGTGTAGGTCTTCAGCGCGCCCGGAATTGCACCATACAAACCACCGGCGATGGCCCCCGCCGTCAACGCCACAGCCGCATGGATGCCGGGCGGCAAACCGTGAACACCAAACCCCACGGCTGCAGCGGTAATGGCACCGAAGAGCAACTGCCCCTGCGCACCAATGTTAAACAAGCCTGCTTTAAACGCAAAGGCCACCGCTAAACCGCTAAAAATCAAAGGGGTGGTCTTCTCTAAAGTACGTTGCCACCCACGGGCACTGCCGAAGGCCCCCTGGGCTAACGCTTCATAAGCCTTCCAGGCAGATGCCCCCGAGGCCTCGATGATGATAGCGCCAATGATCAACGCCAGCACCACCGCCCCCAAGGGCACCGCCACACTGCGCACAAAGCGCTTTACGGTTCCCCACGTGCTTTTCTTCTCAACTTGTTCGGCCATGAACACCCTCAATTCAGTTGGGATACGATGTCACAAACACATCGCCGCCAAAGAACAGGCGTAATTGTACCGCATTCTACGCAAACCTTCTCACTTTTTGACCGCACGGGAGCACTCATAAGTTGTAGAATCAGGCAGCAAGGGGCCAGCCGGTGGTGGGAGACCAAGCATCGCTCAACCAGGCTGCTCGCGCTTTGGCGGTCATTTCAGCCCCGTATGGCGTCCATCGAGCACCGGCTCGTTTGAGCC